>JARLIP010000102.1 GCA_031291685.1 Caulobacteraceae bacterium
CGGACGGCGACGAAGCGATCGCACGAAGAGCAAAGATCCGGTCAGGGATTGCTCTGGGGGGCGGATGTCCCCTTCGCGCCGGACGAGATCATGGAGTTTCTCGAAGCGCAAAGGGTCGCGGCAGAGAACACGCTGCTTGCGCTCGTACCGGTCGTTCCGGCCTCCACGACCTACAAAAAGGTCTGGCCGCGCGTACTGGAAAAGCACGTGGTCTCGCGCCCGGACGTAAACAAGCTTGCCGCAGAGCTGCGAAAATCGGGGCGTCTCAACTTTCCCGGATGGGAGATCGGCAAGCGCGTGCCACAGGACGCTTACCGCGTTTCACGTCCGGCGTTGTGAA
The DNA here is from genome assembly GCA_031291685.1 of Caulobacteraceae bacterium. Lineage (GTDB taxonomy): Bacteria > Pseudomonadota > Alphaproteobacteria > Caulobacterales > Caulobacteraceae > Poindextera. The sequence goes on from JARLIP010000102.1 coordinate 341, forward strand.
ACCTCCCGATGCGCTGCTGCAAGACGCAGTGACGACATTGCGGCGACAGTGCATAAAAACCCCTGCGCGTTCATCTCACCTTGTCCTGGTCCCGAAATTCGCCCTGCTTCCACTGAAATCTGGGGGCACAAGTCCTGCGAAGCGCGTAGCGCGAAGCAGGATGGCGGTGAGAGAGGGATTCGAACCCTCGATAGAGTTTCCCCTATACACGCGTTCCAGGCGTGCGCCTTCAACCACTCGGCCACCTCACCATCACGGAGCATCCCTTTCGGGGTGTCGCGAAGTCCCAGGCTGACCGCTGATTCGGCGGGGCCTTGCCGGGTGGAACCCCCGGCCCGGGAGGCGCGCAATATACTGATCGAAAGCGCCGCTACAACTTTTTCCGTAGGCCGTGGCGTTCTTTGTTGGGGGGACTATCTTAAGGGGCCTGTCCCTGGCGGAGAAAACCCATGCTGTTCAACCGAAAGCCGCTCGATCCGCCCACGGCGGCCACGGCCCTGCCCGGGCGCGGCGAGGCCCTGCCGACCGCCCGCGACCACTTCGTGAACGGCCATGCGCTCAAGGGGCCCTATCCGGAGGGCCTGGCCCTGGCCCAGTTCGGCATGGGCTGTTTCTGGGGTGTTGAGCGCAAGTTCTGGACCCTGCCTGGGGTGTGGGTCACGGCGGTGGGCTATGCCGGGGGGATCACCCCCAACCCCACCTATGAGGAGGTCTGCTCGGGCCGCACGGGCCATACCGAGGCGGTGCTGGTGGTCTATGACCCGGCGGTGATTTCCTACGAGGACCTGCTGAAAGCCTTCTGGGAAGGGCACGACCCCACCCAGGGGATGCGCCAGGGCAATGACATCGGAACCCAGTACCGCTCGGCCATCTATACCTATGACGCGGCCCAGGCCCAGGCCGCCGAGGCCTCCCGGGCGGCCTATCAGGGGGCGCTGAAGGCCAAGGGCTATGGCGCCGTCACCACCGAGATCGCCTCGGCGCCGAGCTTCTATTTCGCCGAGGACTATCACCAGCAGTACCTGGCCAAGAACCCGGCCGGCTATTGCGGGGTCGGCGGCACGGGGGTCAGCTGCCCCATCGGGGTGGGCGTGGCCGCCGCCCAGTCCTGAGGTGAAGGGGGCCTGAGGTGAAGGGGGCCTGAGGCGAAGAGGCGCCTGAGGTGAAGGGGGCTGAGGCTGGGCCGGCCTGATTTTCCGGCGCCGAGGCCGCCGCGCGCCTGACTGTCACAATTTCCGGCCATGTCGGGCGGGCGTGATATGAGGTCGGCGTCGTCGGTGAGGCCCGGCCCGGGGAGTTGAGAGTCATCCATGCCTAAGACGTCGCGGCCCCGCCGCAAGTTTCTCAAGCTGGCGGCCGGCGCCGCCCTGGGCGCCGGGGCGCCGAACCTGGCCATCGAGCGGGCCCTGGCCCTGCCGGCCAACCGGGTGACGGGCACGATCAAGGACGTGGAGCACGTGGTGATCCTGATGCAGGAGAACCGCGCCTTCGACCACTATTACGGGACCCTGCGCGGGGTGCGGGGCTATGGCGATCCCAGGGCCATCACCCTGCCCAACGGCCAGCCGGTGTGGTTCCAGCCGAAGAAGCCCAAGGCCAACGAGGATGCGGGCGCGGTGGGCCCGTTCCACTTCGACACCAGCGCCACCCGGGCCGAGACCCTGTTCAGCCTGGACCACAGCTGGAAGGGCTCCCACGCGCAGTGGAAGAACCACGACGCCTGGATCCGCACCAAGGGGCCCCTGACCATGGGCTATTTCACCCGGGCGGACATTCCCTTCTATTACGCCCTGGCCGACGCCTTCACCATTTGCGACGGCTACCACGCCTCGATCTTCGGCCCGACCAACCCCAACCGCCTGTTCCTGTTCAGCGGGACCAGCGGGCTGACCGTGGGCGACGACAGCAAGATCGTGGTCGATAACCCGCCCAACGAGCCCAACGAAACCGCCGACCCGGCCAACGATTCCAAGACCTTCGCCGGCCTCGGCTGGACCACCTACGCCGAACGGCTGGAGCGGGCGGGGGTGTCCTGGCGGCTCTATCAGGAGTTCGACAACTACGGCGACAACGGCCTGGCCTATTTCGCCAAGTTCCGGGGCCTGCCGCCCAGCGATCCCCTCTATCAGAAGGGCCGCGCCTGGGTGGAGGGCGCCACGCCGGCCAACGCCAAGACCTCGGAGGGCGAGCACCTGGTGGCCGCCTTCGCCGCCGACGTGGCCACCGACCGCCTGCCCCAGGTCTCGTGGATCGTCGCCCCCTACAAGCTGTGCGAACACCCCGAGGCCAGCCCGGGCAAGGGCGAATTCTTCACCGCCCGCCTGATCGAGGCCCTGGCGGCCAATCCGGCGGTGTGGGCCAAGACCGCCTTCATCCTGAACTATGACGAGAACGACGGTTTCTTCGATCACATGCCGCCGATCGTCCCCGCCGCCGGCCCGGCCCTGGGCAAGAGCACCGTCGATGTGGCGGGCGAGGTCTATCACGGCGAGCCGGTGGGCCTGGGCCCCCGGGTGCCGATGATGGTGATTTCCCCCTGGACCAAGGGCGGTTTCGTCAATTCCCAGGTGTTCGACCACACCTCGGTGATCCGTTTCCTGGAGGCGCGGTTCGGGGTGGCCGAGCCCAATATCAGCCCCTGGCGGCGGGCGGTCTCGGGTGACCTGACCAGCGTGTTCGACTTCGACACTCCCAACAAGGCCATCGAAAAGGGCTTGCCGGACGCATCCAGCCTGCCGGCGCGGGCGGAGAAGGCCAGGGCGCTGCCCTGGCCCAAGCCGGGGACGGACCTGGCCGTGCCCAGGCAAGAGGCCGGGGTGCGGCCGGCCCGGGCCTTGCCCTACGCCTTCGAGGTGACCAGCGCCGTGGCGGGGCAGGGGCTTTCTCTGTCCATCGCCAATGTCGGCGCCGCCGGGGCGGGCTTTCGGCTCTATGCGCCCGGCGGGCGGGGGCCGTGGTTCTATACGGTGCAGGCGGGCAAGGCGGTCGGCGACAGCCTGGAGGCCGTGGACGGCGCCTATGACCTGGCCCTGCACGGCCCCAACGGCTTCCTGCGGGTGTTCCAGGGCAAGACCTCGGGCGCGGGCCTGGAGGCGGCGGCGCGGTTCGAGGCGGCCAGCGGGCGTCTGCTGATCACCTTGACCAACACCGGCACGACGGAGCGCGTCGTGGCCGTGGCGCCCAATGCCTATCTGAAGGCCGGGGCGCGGCGGCACAGGCTGGCGCCGGGGGCCAAGGTGGTGGATGCGTGGGCGGTGGCCGGCGCCGGTCACTGGTACGACTTCAGCGTCACGTCCAAGGAGGACGCGGCCTTCCTGCGCCGTTTCGCGGGTCACGGGGAAACCGGCCGGCCCTCGATCAGCGACCCCTTGCTGGGGCGCCAGGCCTGAGGGCGGCGCCCCTCCGGATTCGCTGAACCCGGAGGGGGCTTCTGTAGGCCTTAGTGCGGTTTGGCGTCGTTGGCGGTGTCGGTCACGGCGTGGCCGGCGCCCGAGACGTCCTTGCCGGCGCCGGCGATGGTGTTGCAGGCGCCGACCAGCAGGGCGGCGGCGGCGGCGGTCAGGATCAGGATCTTACGCATGGGCTTGCTCCAGATTTTGGGCGGCCGCGGGCTCCCCCGACCGGCCTGGCCGGCAGGTGAGCCGGCTTGACCCAATCTTAACCGTCGGTTGCGGCAAAGGTTCCCCCAGGCGAGAGAATAGGCCGCCCCCGCCTATCCTGGATCAGTGCTTGGCGTCGTTGGCGGTCTGGGTCACGGCGTGACCGGCGGCCGAAACGTCCTTGCCGGCGCCGGCGATGGTGTTGCAGGCGCCCGTGGCCAGGGCGGCGACGGCGGCGGCGAGGATCAGGACTTTGCGCATGGGTAGGGCTCCAGAAAGGTCAGCGGCCCGGCTGATCCGGGACCATGGGCGAGATTTAGCGTCACCGTGGGGAGCGTCAATCGCTCCTTGTCCTGGGGGCGTGACGACCTCGGCTTTTGCCTATCGCCGGATGACGCCGGAAAGCCTCAGGGCGAGATAAACCGCCAGGGACGAGCCGAACACCAGGATCGTGGCCAGGAAGGTGCCGTGGCTGTGGGCCGTCCAGGGCAGGCCGCCGGTGTTCATGCCGAAGAAGCCGGTGACCAGGGTCGCGGGCATGAAGACGGCGGTCAGGACCGACAGGAAATAGAGGTTCTGGTTGGTTCTCTGGGTGGCCTGCAGGTCCAGTTCGTCGCGCACCAGGCGCAGTTGGCTCTGGATCGACAACAGCTCCCCGTCCAGGGTCGACAGGCGCGCCAGGAACCGCTCGGCCGGCGGGCCAAAGGGGTCCGGCAAGGCGCCGTCGTCGCGCACATGGGCCAGGACCGAGCGCATGCCGTTGAACAGCCGGTGCAGGCGGGCCATCAGCGAGCGCATGGTGATGAAGGCCCGCGCGTCAGGGGCGTTGCGGTCGGTCAGGAGGTCGTCCTCGGCGGATTGCACCTTGTCGTCCAGTTCGGCGATCACGCTGCGGAACGCCTCGGTCATGGACTGGAAGATCAGCTCCAGGGCCGCCGCCGGATCGCCGACCGGGGCGCCGGAGATGATCCGGCTCTTGATGATCTCGGCGGACCTCAAGGGGTGACGGCGGGCGGTGATCAGCATGGAGGGGCCGACGGCCAGGCGCAGGACCCCGATGGTCGGATCGCTCTCCCAGAACTCCAGCTCGATGTCGTGCAGCACCAGGGCCATCTCACCGCCCTCGATCACGGCGCCCTGAACGTCGTCGGGGGAGAGTAGGGTCTCGGCGATCCTGGGAACGAACAGGCCGGCCTGGGACAGCCAATGGACGGTTCGCTGGTCGGCCAGGTTGAAGTGCAGCCAGCGAAAGCCCGCCGGGCGCTCGTCCGGCCGCAGCAGGCCGATATCGTCCACCGGGCGGGGGCGGCCGTCCACAAAGTCGAAACCCCAGATCAGCCCCGGCCTGAGGATCGGATCGAGGGGGCGGGTCTGGGGCATGATCGGCTCGCTGGGGTGGTTGTCGTATTCGGCGTCTAGTCGGCGTCCATCTTCAGGGCGGCGATGAAGGCTTCCTGGGGAATCTCGACCTTGCCGAACTGGCGCATCTTCTTCTTCCCCTCCTTCTGCTTGTCCAGCAGCTTGCGCTTGCGGGTGGCGTCGCCGCCGTAGCACTTGGCGGTGACGTCCTTGCGAAGGGCGCGGACGGTTTCGCGGGCGATGATCTTGCCGCCCAGGGCCGCCTGGATGGGGATGACGAACATGTGGGGCGGGATCAGCTCCTTCATCTTCTCCACCATGCCCCGGCCCCGGGTCTCGGCCCGGGTGCGGTGCACCAGCATGGACAGGGCGTCCACCGGCTCGGCGTTGACCAGGATCGACATCTTCACCAGGTCGCCGGTGCGGTATTCCTCGATGGAATAGTCGAAGCTGGCATAGCCCTTTGAGATTGTTTTAATCCGGTCGTATAAGTAGAACACCACCTAGTTGAGGGGC
>JARLIP010000103.1 GCA_031291685.1 Caulobacteraceae bacterium
GGACCTGGCCGGCATCGAGCGTGGCTACATGACCACGGTCCACGCCTACACCGGCGACCAGCCGACCCTGGACACCCTGCACAGCGACCTCTACCGCGCCCGCGCCGCAGCCATGTCGATGATCCCGACCTCCACCGGCGCGGCCAAGGCCTTGAGCCTGGTCCTGCCCGAACTGGCCGGCAAGCTGGACGGCTCGTCCATCCGCGTGCCCACCCCCAACGTCTCGGTGTTCGACTTCAACGTATAGCCGAGCCGGAGCGTCACCAAGGAAGTAATCAACGAGGCCTTCGTCAAGGCCGCCGCCGCAGGCCCGCTGAAGGGCGTGCTGGGCGTGATCACCGATCCGCTGGTCTCCGTCGACCTGAACCACGTCGATTTCTCCTCCACCGTGGCCCTGCCCCAGACCCATGTGGTCGATGGCCAGCTGGCCCGGGTCCTGTCCTGGTATGACAACGAATGGGGCTTCTCCACGCGCATGAGCGATGTGGCCCTGGAACTGGCCAAGCACATCTAGTCCTGGCCGGTCCGGCGCGGGTCCGCGGGCGATTTCGCCCCGGATCCGGCCTCGGACCGCACGCCGGCGCCCCCGCGATGGTCACACCCCGCGCGAGGCCCCGGCCAAGGCCGCGATCGGCGGGACTCCCCCGGCAGGCGGCGCATAGTTTCCCATTGTGAAAAGGGTTCGTGTCGATGGCTTTCCGCACGCTTGACCAGGCCAACCTCAAGGGGCAGCGCGCCCTGGTGCGGGTGGACTTCAACGTCCCCATGCAGGACGGCGCCATCTCCGACGACACCCGCCTGAAGGCGGCCCTGCCCACCATCGCCAAGCTGCGCGCGGGCGGGGCCAAGGTGATCCTTCTGGCCCACTTCGACCGCCCCAAGGGCAAACGCATCCCCTCCATGAGCCTGGCCCCGGTGGTCGGCCCCTTGAGCGCCCTTATCGGCGCCCCGGCAGCCTTCGCCGAGGACTGTGTCGGCCCCGCGGCCGAGACCGCCATCGCCGCCATGAAGGACGGTGATGTCCTGCTCCTGGAAAACGTCCGCTATCACGCGGGCGAGGAAAAGAACGATCCGGCGTTCGCCAAGGCCCTGGCCGCCAATGGCGACCTCTATGTCAACGACGCCTTCTCCGCCGCCCACCGCGCCCACGCCTCCACCGAAGGCCTGGCGCACCTGTTGCCGGCCTATGCCGGGGAGGCCATGCGCCGGGAGCTGGACGCCCTGGAGCTGGCCCTGGGCAAGCCCGAGCGGCCGGTGATCGGCATCGTCGGGGGCTCCAAGGTCTCCAGCAAGCTGGACCTGCTCTCCCACCTGGTGACCAAGCTAGACAAGCTGGCCATCGGCGGCGGCATGGCCAACACCTTCCTGTTCGCCCAGGGCTGGGACGTGGCCGCCTCCTATTGCGAAAAGGACCTGGCCGAGACCGCCCGAGGCATCATCGCCGAAGCCGGGCGCAACCATTGTGAGCTTTTGCTGCCCATCGACATCGTCGTGGCCGAGCGCATGGAACCGGGCGCGCCGGCGCGCGTTCGCGGCCTTGGCGAACTGGATGAACACGAGCGGATCTTGGATGCGGGACCAGAGACCGTGAAGCGGCTGAACAGCGCCATGGACACCTGCAAGACCCTGGTCTGGAACGGGCCCCTGGGCGTATTCGAGATTCCCCCCTTCGACGCCGGCACCGTGGCCGCCGCCAGACATGCGGCGAGCCTGGCCAAGTCGGGCAAGCTGGTGGCGGTGGCCGGCGGTGGTGATACCGTGTCGGCCCTGAACGCGGCGGGGGTGGCGCAGGACTTCACCTTCGTCTCCACCGCTGGCGGCGCGTTTCTTGAATGGATGGAGGGCAAGACCTTACCCGGCGTCCAAGCCCTGATGCTCTGATCGAAAATGGGATCGGGCTGGGACGTCCGATAGGTATTTCGCCACTAGATATTTGAAGGAGAACGATTTTGGCCCGGATCACCCTGAGACAGCTTCTCGACCATGCCGCCGAGTTCGGCTACGGCGTGCCGGCGTTCAACATCAACAATATGGAACAGGGCCTGGCGATCATGCAGGCCGCCGACGCGGTCAAGGCGCCGGTGATCATCCAGGCCAGCCGCGGCGCCCGCAGCTACGCCAACGACATCATGCTGGCCAAGCTGATCGACGCCCTGGTTGAGATCTATCCCCACATCCCGGTCTGCATGCACCAGGACCACGGCAATAACGAAGCCACCTGCATCACCGCCATCCAGCACGGCTTCACCTCGGTGATGATGGACGGCTCGCTGATGGCCGACGCCAAGACCCCGGCCGACTACGAATACAACGTCCATATCACCCGCAAGGTCGCGGAAATGGCCCACTGGGTCGGCGCCTCGGTGGAGGGCGAACTGGGGGTCCTGGGCTCCCTGGAGACCGGTCAGGGCGAAAAGGAAGACGGCCACGGCTTCGAGGGCGTCCTGTCCCATGACGAGCTGCTGACCGATCCCGACCAGGCCGTGGACTTCGTGGCCAAGACCGGGGTCGACGCCCTGGCCATCGCCATGGGCACATCCCACGGGGCCTATAAGTTCACCCGCAAGCCCGACGGCGACATCCTGGCCATGGGGGTGATCGAGGAGATTCACCGCCGGCTGCCCAACACCCACCTGGTCATGCACGGCTCCTCCTCGGTGCCGCAGGACCTGCAGGACATCATCAACCAGTACGGCGGTGAAATGCCCCAGACCTGGGGCGTGCCGATCGATGAGATCCAGCGCGGCATCAAGCACGGCGTGCGCAAGATCAATATCGACACCGACTGCCGCATGGCCATGACCGGCCAGATCCGCCGCATCCTCAGCGAAAACCCCGCCGAGTTCGATCCGCGCAAGTATCTGAAGCCCGCCACCGAAGCCATGGCCAAGGTCTGCCGCCAGCGGTTCGAGGAATTCGGAACCGCCGGCCACGCCGACCGCATCAAGGTCCTGCCCCTGTCCGCCATGGCCAAGCGCTACGCCTCCGGCGAGCTGAACCCCCAGTTCGGTGTCTCAAAGCAGGCGGCCGAGTAGTCGCTAGGCGAAAGTTCCTGCTCCCCTGTCTGGCGAAGCCATACGGGGGAGCTGTCGGGGTGAAACCCCGACTGAGGGGGCGCTCGGACCGCCGGCTCGCCCCCTCCGTCACGGGGCTTCGCTCCGCGCCACCTCCCCCGCATCGCGATGCGATGCATGGGAGGAAAAGATCCCTAGAACAGCTCCGCCTGGCCCGTAGGGGCCTCATAGACGGCCTCGGGCAGGTGGCAGGTGAAGCGGGCCCCGGCGCCCGGTTCGCTCTCCAGGGCCACCCAGCCGCCATGCAGCTCGATCAGGGCCTTGACCAGGGCCAGGCCCAGGCCGGGCCCGCCACGGTCGCGGCCGACGAAGCGGTCGAAGATATGGGCCTGGACGTGGAAGGGGATGCCCCGGCCGGTGTCGCTGACCTGGATCTGCACCTCGCCGATGGCCCGGCGCCCGGACA
>JARLIP010000104.1 GCA_031291685.1 Caulobacteraceae bacterium
GATGACGATGGTGTCGTCGATCACCGGAAAGACCCAGACCGAGGCGAAGCTGGTGTGTCGCCGGGCGCTGGAGTCGAAGGGCGAGATCCGCACCAGGCGGTGCACCCCGGCCTCGGTCTTCAGCCAGCCATAGGCGTTCTGACCCTTGACCTGCAGCGTCGCCGACTTGATCCCGGCCTGCTCGCCATCGGTCTCCTCGATAACCTCGACGGTCATGCCATGGGCGCTGGCCCAGCGGGTGTACATGCGCAGCAGCATCCCCGCCCAGTCGCAGGACTCGGTGCCGCCAGCGCCGGAATTGATTTCCACATAGGCGTCGTTGCCATCGGCCTCGCCGGACAGGAGCGCCTCCAGCTCCGCCCGGGCGGCCCGCTCCTTGAGCGCCGCCAGCTGGGTGCGGGTGTCGGCAAGGAGGTCCTCGTCGCCCTCGGCCTCCGCCAGCTCGGCGTATTCCAGGGCTTCGGCCAGGCCGCGCTCCAGGCTGCGCACCGCCTCCACCTGGCCGGCCAGACGGGTGCGCTCGCGCATCAGGGCCTGGGCCTCGGCGGGACGGTCCCACAGGGTCGGGTCCTCGACGCGGGCGTCGAGCTCATCCAGCTTTCTTAGGGCAGGATCCCAGTCAAAGACGCCTCCTGAGCAGTCCAACGGACTGCTCGATGTCGGCCGCGGCGGCCTCGACATCCGGTCTCATGATAAACTCCTCGCACGAAGGGGCGGCAGATAGCCCGCCCAGCCCCCCGCTTCAATGGGCCAGACCCGAATGGGCGGATAAAGACGAATTAGTAGAGCCCGTTCAGGTCCGCGGGCGCCTTCTTGGGGGGCGTGACCACGGGGGCCGGACCGCCCGGAACAGGCGACGGATTGATCGGCCCGCCCGGCGAGAACGGCTCGGCCAGGCTGGGAATGGCCACGGGGCGAGGCTTGGGTTCCGTGCCCGGGCGGAAAGCCTCGCGGATGCCGTTCACATAGCCGAACTTGACGTCCTTGGGCGGACGGAAGTCATGCACCGGCGTGCCCTTGAGGGCCGTCTGCATGAAGTCAATGAAGATCGGCACCGCGTCCACCGCCCCGGTTTCGTTGTCCCCAAGGGAGCGGTTGTCGTCGAAGCCGACGAACACGCCCACCACGATGTCGGGGCTGAAGCCCACGAACCAGGCGCTGCGATAGTCGTTGGTGGTGCCTGTCTTGCCGCCGATCGGCCGCCCCAGGCTGGAGGCCTGGGCCGCCGTGCCCCGCTGGACCACTCCCTGAAGCATGGTGGTGATCTGATAGGCGGTGACCGGGTCCATGATCTGCTCGCCGCCCAGGGGCACCCGGGGGGATTCTTCGCCGTTAAACGGCGATGTGCATTTCGGACAGTCGCGCTGGTCGGCGTTGAGCACGGGCTTGCCCTGGCCGTCCTCCACCACCTCGATCAGGTGCGGATTGACCCGTCGGCCACCATTGACGAAGGCCGAATAGGCGGCGGTCAGCTTGAACGGCGTGGTCTCGCCGGCGCCCAGGGCCATGGCCAGCACCGGCTCCATGTCGGTGACCACCCCCGCCCGCTTCGCCATGTTCACCACCTTGGGCATCCCGACCCCCTGGGCCAGGCGCACCGTCATGGTGTTGAGGGACAGCTCCAGGCCCCGGCGCAGGGGCAACATGCCCAGATAGCCCTTGTGGAAGTTCTCAGGGGACCAGACGTCCCCTGCCTTGGCGCCCGGCAGGCTGATCGGGCCGTCCAGCACCAGGCTGGCCGGGGTATAGCCGTTCTCCAGGGCCGCGGCGTAAACGAAGGGCTTGAACGACGAACCCGGCTGGCGCCGGGCCTGGGTGGCGCGGTTGAAATTGGACAGGGAGAAGCTGTAGCCGCCGACCATGGCCAGGGTCCGGCCGCTGGAGGGGTCGATGGCCACCAGGGCGCCGTTGACGATGGGCGTCTGGCGCAGGTTGTAGGTTCCGGGCGATTGCGTGGGCTCGACGAACACCAGGTCGCCGCGCTTCAGCCCCTTGCCCGCCCGGGCCCAAGCCACGTCATTGGCCGCCAGATAGCCGTGTCCGCCCCCATCGGCCTGAACCACGCGAACCGAGCCGCCCTCGGCGGATTCGATCCGCGCGGCGCGCCAGTCCCGGCGTTCGGACGGCGGGGTGCTGGCCAGGGCCTGCTTTTCCCAGCCATCCGGGTTCTCCACGTGCCCCCAGGCGCCGCGCCAGCCGTGCCGGTGGTCGTAGTTCTCCAGGCCCTTCATCAGGGCCACTCGGGCGGCGGTCTGCAGCCGCGGGTCCAGGGTGGTGCGCACGTAATAGCCGCCCTCGTCCAGGCGCTTGCCCAGGGTGGCGAATCCGCGCTGGCGCACCTCTTCGACGAAATAGTCGGCGTCGTGATACTTGGTCCGGGCCGGCGCCGTCTGGACCTTGAGATCCTCCCGCATCGCCGCCTGGGCCTGGGCCCGGGTGACCATGTTCAGGTCGGCCATCTGGCTGAGGATGAAGTTGCGCCGACGGATGGCGGCGGCCTTGTTGCGCACCGGGTGGTAGTTGTCCGGCCCCTTGGGCAAGGCCGCCAGATAGGCGCACTCGGCCAGGTCCAACTCGGACAGGGGCTTGCCGAAATAGTTATAGGCCGCCGCCACCACTCCATAGGAGTGATAGCCCAGCCAGATTTCGTTCAGATAAAGCTCAAGAATATGCGGCTTGGTCAGGGACTGCTCCAGCCTCTGGGCCAGGATCGCTTCCTTCAGCTTGCGGCCCACCGTGGCCTCATTGGTCAGAAGGACGTTCTTGGCCACCTGCTGGCTGATGGTTGACCCCCCCTCCAGGCGCTTGCCATGGGCCGCGTTGAGCACGTTTTTGCCCATGGCCCGCATCAGCCCCATGGGATCGACGCCGCCGTGCTTGAAGAAGTTGTGGTCCTCCGCCGCCAGGAAGGCGTTCACCACCTGGGTCGGGATCTGGTCATAGGAGACGAAGATCCGCCGTTCCTTGGAATATTCCCCGATCAGGGTGCCGTCCCAGGCATAGACCCGGGTGGCCGTCGGCGGGCGATAATCGGCAAGGTCCGAGGCGTCGGGCATGTCGTGGAACAGCCAGGCGGCATAGATGGCCAGCGAGAAGCCGCCCACGGCGATGAGGCTCAAAATCACCACGCCGGCGGTCGCGATCCATCGTTGCGGAAATTTCAACGCCGAGGCCTCCGCGGGACGAACCACGCCCGCACGCTCACGCTCTAGCGCGTGTCGAGGCGATAGCAAAGAGCGGCCGCCTCCGCCGTCCGTCCCAGCCTGGCGGGACCCTAGCGCGAGGCGATGCGGGTCTGGCGGGCGAAGTAGTCGTCGATGGAGTCGCCGACCGCGTTCATGAACCTCTGACGCTGGCCGGGGCTGTTCAGGCGCTCCTCATCCTCGGAATTGGTGATGAAGCCCATTTCCAGCAACACCGCCGGCACGTCCGGCGCCAGCAGCACCACGAAGCCGGCGTCCCGATGGCTGTGCTGCAACAGCGGCACCCGTTCGCCCACGTGATTGAGCAGGTCCTCGGCGAAGGCGGCCGAACGGTTGCGGGTAGCCCTTTGGGTCAGGTCCAGCAGGATCTGGTTCACCGCCCGGTCCTTGCCCGGCAGGTTGACGTTGATGAACCAGTCGTTGGTGTCCATCACATTGCGCACCACCCGGTCCGAGCCCTTGTCCGACAGGGTATAGACCGTGGCGCCGCGCATGTCGGCGCTGGGGCCGGAATCGGAGTGCAGGGAGATGAACAGGTCCGCGTCCGCGGCCCGGGCGATCTGGACCCGGTTTTCCAGGGGCACGAAGTTGTCGCTGTCACGGGTCATGACCACGCGATAGCGCCCGCTGCGCTCCAGACGGGCCTTCAGGGCCCGGGCGGCGGCCAGGTTGATGTCCTTCTCGCGGCTGTCGGCGCCGGCGGCGCCGGGATCCTTGCCCCCGTGGCCGGCGTCGATGACGATCACCTTCTTAAGGTGCAGGGCCTTGATGGCCGAGATCTTGGTGATGGCCGGGGCCTTCGCGGGCGCCAGCGGCGCGGCCAGGCGAGCGACCCGAACATCATCGCCCCTGGTCGCCGGGGTCTTGGTCGCGGGCGGTCCAGTCACCGGTCGCGGCGGGGCCAGTTGCGGCGTAGGCGCCGCGTCGTCCGCCGACAGGTCGATCACATAGCGATAGACGCCTACCCCATCGGAGGGCGGCAGCAGGAACCGGCGCTTGATGCTGGCCTGGCGGTTCAATTGCAGCTTCAGCCGCGCTCCGCCTGGGGCGTCCTCGGCGACCCAGGCCTTGACCAGACCCTGACCCGGCCCCTGGTTGGCGTCATTCACCGAGACCTTGGACAGGCCGAGAATCATCAGGCGATCGGCGGCGCCGTCGGCGATGACCTGGCCCTTGGAAGGCCCGCCCAGTTCGATCACCACCCGGGTTTCGTGCTGATCGCCGCCAAATCGAACGTGCTGCAAACCATCATTGGTTACTGGGGCGGTTCCGGCGGCGAGGGCGGAAGAAGACACAGCGACGCAGGCCAGGACCGGAAAACCGCCGGCCAGCCCCCTAAACGCCGCAAAAATCGCGCCTACCACGCCCGCGCGCATGCTCACTCCAACGATTCCGACACGGTTAAGACCTTGTCATCCATTGTCACTCTTCCCCCGTGCACAAACCGTTAAGCACAGGGTGAGCGCGCCCGCTTTCCTTTTTAGCGCGATTGTTGCAAACTTATCCGCGCGCCATGCACGCCCTACATCGGGCGAAGACCGCGCACGGCCGTGTCGGGCCTTGCTTTCCCGCAGAATCGACGCGCCTCCCCCCGCGCCATCCGGCGCGTAAAGGATTAACCTCATGGGCAGCGTCGCTCTCGACCGCTCACGGCTGATGGTCCGATTCGTCGTCTCCGACGCAACGGTCCCCCATGCGCGCGCCCCCTCGCACATCCGGCCCCGGGCGTCATACGCCTGCGCGCGCCGTGGAGATAATTTGAATGTCGAAAAGAATGTTGATCGACGCCGTCCACGCGGAAGAGACGCGTGTGGCGGTGGTGGACGGAACCCGGGTTGAAGATTTTGATTTCGAAAGCCAATCCAAGAAGCAGCTTCGGGGCAATATCTATCTAGCCAAGGTCACGCGGGTCGAGCCCAGCCTCCAGGCCGCCTTCATCGAATATGGCGGCAACCGGCACGGCTTCCTCGCCTTCAACGAGATCCATCCGGACTACTACCAGATCCCCCTCGCCGACCGCGAAGCGATCCTGCGCGAAGAGGCCGAGGAGCCGGATGAGCCGCCGATCCGGGCTGGCCACGACGATGACGAGGAAAACGGGGACGATGACGACGACGATGTGATGGGTGACGAACTCGCCCGCCGCAATCGCCGCCTGATGCGCCGCTACAAGATCCAGGAAGTCATCAAGCGCCGCCAGATCATGCTGATCCAGGTGGTCAAGGAAGAGCGTGGCAACAAGGGCGCGGCCCTGACCACCTATCTGTCCCTGGCCGGCCGCTACGGCGTCCTGATGCCCAACACCGCCCGGGGCGGCGGCATCAGCCGCAAGATCACCACGGCCACCGACCGCAAGCGCCTCAAGAGCGCCGTCCAGAGCCTGGAAGTGCCCCAGGGCATGGGCCTGATCGTGCGCACCGCCGGCGCCAAGCGCACCAAGGCGGAACTGAAGCGCGACTACGAATATCTGATGCGGCTGTGGGAAAACATCCGCGAAAAGACCCTGCACTCCATCGCCCCGGCCCTGATCTACGAGGAGGAAGACCTCGTAAAGCGCGCCATCCGCGACATGTATGACAAGGACCTGGACGGGATCTGGGTCGAGGGCGAAGCGGGCTTCCGCGAGGCCCGCGAGTTCATGCGCATGATCATGCCGTCCCAGGCCAAGAAGGTCATGGCCTACCGGGACCCCACGCCCCTGTTCGTCCAGGCCAAGATCGAGGACCATCTGGCCCAGATCTATTCGCCGGTCGTTCCCCTGAAGTCCGGCGGCTATCTGGTGATCAACCAGACCGAGGCCCTGGTGGCCGTCGACGTCAACTCCGGCCGCTCCACCCGCGAGCGGAATATCGAGGCGACGGCCCTCAAGACCAACATGGAGGCGGCCGAAGAAGCCGCCCGCCAGCTGCGTCTGCGTGACCTCGCCGGCCTGATCGTGATCGACTTCATCGACATGGATGAGGCCAAGAACAATCGCGCCGTCGAAAAGAAGCTGAAGGACAGCCTCAAGGACGATCGCGCCCGCATCCAGATGGGCAAGATCTCCACCTTCGGCCTGATGGAGATCAGCCGCCAGCGCCGCCGCACCGGCGTGCTGGAAGGCACCACCCATGTCTGCGAACACTGCGCGGGCACCGGCCGCATCCGCTCCACCGAATCCAGCGCCCTCGCCGCCCTGCGCGCGGTGGAGCTGGAGGCCGTTCGCGGCGGCGCGGGCGCGGTCACCCTGCGCACCTCCCGCGCGGTGGCCCTCTATATCCTGAACGAAAAGCGTCCCTTCCTGGAGCGCCTGCGTCAGGTCCAGGGCCTGCAGGTCACGGTCTTGGTGGACGATAGCCTGGCCTATTCGGACTATGGCGTCGATCGCACCGAGACCCGCGAATACGAGCCCGGTGAAGCGCCGGCGGCTCCCACCTACGCCACCGACTTCGTCGACAGCGCCCAGGACGATCTGGTCGAGGACGACGAGGAGGAGGAGGAAGACGAAGAAGAGATCGAGGACGAAATCGCCGAAGGCGGCCCCGCGCCTCGCGCCGAGCGGGCGGAACGGGCCGAGCAGGATGGCGACGCCGAAGGGGATGGCCGCAAGGGCCGCCGCCGTCGCCGCCGTCGCGGCCGGCGCGGTGACGAGGGCGCCGAGCGCGTCGCTCAAACCACCGAGTCCGCCGAGGGCGAAGACCTGGGCGAGGACAGCGGCGAGATCGAGGATGAGGGAGCCGAAGGGGCCGAAGGCCGCAACCGTCGTCGTCGTCGCGGTCGCCGCGGCGGTCGCCGTATGCGGGACGAGGTGCGTCGCGACGATCCCTACGCCTGGACCCGTCCTCGGGTTCCCGACGGCGACCCCTACATCTGGATGGATCCGGGCCAGCCCGCTCCCGTCGCCCTTGCTCACGTCGCCCAGGCGGCGCCGACCCCGGCCCCCGCTCCGGCGGCGACCATCGTCACGCCGCCTCCGCCGCCCCTGGTGGATCTGGAGCCGATCACCGCCGAAACGCCCCAGCCCTTCGTCGAGGGTGAGGCCGTGGATGTGTGGGTCGAACTTCCCGCCCCAGCCGAGCCGGTGAAAAAGCCCCGGGTCCGTCGCTCCCGCGCCAAGCCCAAGGATACGGCCCCTGTGGCGGACGCGGAAACCTCCGCCGAGGTCAGCGTCGAGGCGCCTGCCGAGGTGACGGCGGAAGCCATCGCCCCCGAGCCCGTGATCGAGGCCCAGGTGGTCGCCGAAGCCGCAGCCCCAGTGGTGGAAGCCGCGCCCGCTCCGGTTCCCGAGCCCGTGGCTGTGGTCGAGGCCCAGCCCGAGCCCGCCCCGGTTCTGATGGATGCGGCGGAAATCTCGGCCCCGCCGCCCAAGCCCAAGCGCGGCTGGTGGCGTCGTGGTTGAGGCTTGCCGCCAAAGCAGGCAAGACTAGATATGGACCCGGACCGCGACGGCCGAGCATGGATGAAACCATCGGCGCCGTCGCGGTCGGGTATTTTGAAGACCGGGCCTGTCCGCTTTGGGGGAAGCGGCGGGCTTCGGAGCGCGGGGGCGCAGTTGACCGTCGGAGCTCTCGCATGAACTTCAGTCTGTCCCGTTCCCCCAAGGCGCCCCCCCCCCGGCGGCGCGCATTGCGATGGACGGGACTGGTGGCGGGCCTGGCGGCCATGACCACAGGCCTGCTCACCCCCCTGTCCAGCGCCATGGCTCAGGAAGCCCCCCTCTCCCTGATCCGGGACACCGAGATCGAGGCGATCCTGCACGAGGATGCCGATCCGGTGTTCATCGCGGCCGGCCTGGACCCCAAGGCGGTGCAGATCCACATCGTCGGCGACAATGAGCTCAACGCCTTTGTCGCTGGCGGACAGAACCTGTTTCTGAACACTGGCCTGATCGTCAAAACCAAGAATCCAAACCAGCTGATCGGGGTCATCGCCCACGAAACCGGGCACATGGCCGGCGGTCACCTGGCGCGCTCGGACCAGGGGGGCAAGCAGGCCCTGGCCACCTTCCTCTTCACCTTGGGTTTGGCCGCCGTGGCCGCCGTGGCCGGCTCGCCGGACGCCGCCGGCGCGCTACTCTACAGTTCCGACTATTTCGCCACCCTGACCATCCTTGGCTATACGCGCACCCAGGAGGCCTCCGCCGACCAGGCCGCGGTGACCTATCTGGAAAGGGCCCACATCTCCTCCCGGGGTCTGGTCGAGTTCTTCGATAACTTCCGCTACGAGGAAGTGTTCTCCGGCGCCCGGCGCTATCCATTCTTCCAGAGCCACCCCCTGACCTCTGAACGGATTGAAGCGCTGCGGGTGCGGGCCAGTCAGCAATCCAACTATGGCGAGGTCGACACCCCCCTGGCCCAGGCCAAGCACGACGTCATGGTCGCCAAGCTCAAGGCCTTCACCAACCTGCCCCAGCAGACCTTCGTCGATTTCCCGGAAAGCGACACCGGCTTCCCCGCCCGCTACGCCCGGGCCATCGCCTATTATCGCGACCTGCAAACCGAGCGGGCCCTGAAGCTGACCGACGCCCTGCTCACCGAACATCCGAACGATCCCTATATCTGGGAATTGAAGGGCCAGATTCTGTTCGAGATCGGTCGCCCCAAGGAGGCCGAGCCCGCCCATCGCCGCTCGGTGGAGCTCAAACCCGACGCGCCCCTGCTGCGGATGAACCTCGGCCAGGCCCTGCTGTCCGAATACGATCCCAAGAAGCTGGATGAGGCGATCACCGAGATCCGCCGCTCCCTCGATGTCGAGGCCGACAATCCCTACGGCTGGCTGCTGCTGTCCCAGGCCTATGACCGCAAGGGCATGGGCGGCATGGCGCGGCTGGCGGCGGCGGAACAGGAATTCGCCCTCGGCCAGGCGGTGGAGGCCAAGACCTTCGCCATGCGAGCCCGCCATCAACTGCCCAAGAACAGCCCCGAATGGCGCCGCGCCACCGACATCGTCCTGGTCTCCAAACCCAGCAAGGACGATCTCAGAGCCCTGGCCCGGGAAGGCAGCGTGGACGATCCGGTGCGCCGCTAAGCGGCGACCACAACGGCGCCACACACGGATAATACGGCCTTAACCCTGCGGCGTGCAGTAAGCTGTGCGCTTCGGAGAATCCCGCATGAGAACGCCCGCCGCCCTTGTGGCCCTGACCTTGACCCTCGCCAGCGCCCTAAGCGGATGCAGCAAGGCCGACCAGGCGTTCGACGACCGCGTCCACGCCTATCTGATGGCCCACCCGGAAGTGATCCAGGAGGCCATGGGCAAGTTGCAGGAAAAGCAGGAAGCCCAGGCCCTGGCCACGGCCAAGCAGGCCATCAACCAGAACCGAAAGGCCATTGAGCGCGATCCCCGGGACTTCGTGGCCAATCCCAACGGCAAGGTCACCGTCACCGAATTCTACGACTACCGCTGCCCCCACTGCGTCAACGTGGCCCCAGCGGTGTTGCAGATCATCCAGAGCGATCCGGACGTGCGGGTGGTGTTCAAGGAATTCCCGATCTTCGGCCCCACCTCGGAAAAGGCCGCCGCCGGCGCCATCGCCACCAAGCGCGCCGGAGGCGACTATCTGGCCGTCTATCACGACATGATGGCCGCCCGCCCCCTGGACACCGCCGCCATCGACCGCATCCTGACCGCTCATGGGGTCAAGCCCGACAGCCTGGAACAGGCCGACATCAAGGCCGAGGTCACAAAGCAGCTGGCCGACGTGCGCCAGCTGGCCATCAGTCTGGACATCCAGGGCACCCCGGCCTTCATCATCGGCGACACCATGGTCCCCGGCGAGGACATCGCCGCGGTCAAGGCGGCCATCGACAAGGCCAAGGGGAAATAGAGGCTAGAGCGTTTCCCGACCTGACGGCATCAGGTCGGCGCTCTAGCTTTTTGTTTTGACGCATTTTCTTCACGCGAACCGGCATCCACTTCGCTCGAAAATGCTCTAGATCAGCCCCGCCAGGGGCGAACTCGGGTCGGCGTACATCCGCTTGGGCATGCGGCCGGCGAGATAGGCTTCGCGGCCGGCGATGACCGCGTGCTTCATGGCCCGGGCCATGCGGATCGGGTCCTTGGCCTCGGCGATGGCGGTGTTCGTCAGCACCGCGTCGCAGCCCAGCTCCATGGCGATGGTGGCGTCGCTGGCCGTGCCGACGCCGGCGTCAACCAGCACCGGCACCTTGGCCTGCTCGACGATCAACCGCACGTTGACCCGGTTCTGCAGGCCCAGCCCCGAGCCGATCGGGGCGGCGGCGGGCATGATGGCGCTGGCGCCGGCCTCCTCCAGCTTGAGGCAATAGACCGGATCGTCGGTGCAATAGACCATCACTGAAAAGCCCTCGGAAACCAGCAACTTCAGGGCGCGCAGGGTCTCTTCC
>JARLIP010000105.1 GCA_031291685.1 Caulobacteraceae bacterium
GATCAGCCGCTCCGGCTCAAGGCCCCAGGCCGCGAGGCCCCCGGCGAAGGGCCGGCCCCGCTCCCGCGCCCACTCGGCGCTGGTCACCAGGACCAGGGGCCGGCGATCCTGGCGCCCCACCCACGCCAGGCGCCCCAGGCAAAAGCCCAGGGCCGTGGCCGCATCCCCCGGCTGGGCCGCCGCCACCTCCTCCAGGGGCTCGCAGATCTCCGGAAAGTCGTTGGCGCCGTCGGGTTCGGCGAGGTCACGGGCGGGGATGGATGGATGGGTCATGGGCGGAACTTTCTGTTCCCATTTTGTTCTAGTTTTCAGCGCCGGAGTCAATGGCGGACGCGGCCAAGGCGCCTGTGCGAAGATGTCGCCCCAACCGGAGCGCGAATCGCATGGCCGTCCGATCCCTTTCCCTGCTCGCGGCGGCTGCATCCGCCCTGTGCCTGGCCGGCGCCGCCCACGGCCAGGCCCCCTCGCCGATCACCCAGGCCCTGACGATCAAGGGTCCGGACGGTCGCACCGCCACCGTCACCGACGCCCAGCTACGGGACATGCACCGCTTTTCCGTCACCGCGGGCTTTGGCGAGCACCATGTCTATGCCGGCGCCCCGGTCAGCGACCTTCTGGCCCTGGTCGGCGGCCCCTCGGACGTCAAGCTGCACGGCCCGCCCCTGGACCAGATCGTGATCGTCACCGGCTCGGACGGCTTCATCGCCGTCCTGTCCATCGCCGAGACCGCCCGCAGCTTTCGCGACGCGCCCCCGACCATCCTCGCCGACGAGGTGGACGGCAAGCCGTTGGACCCCAAGGAGGGTCCCTATCGCCTGGTCATCGGCGGCGAACTGAAGGCCTCGCGCTCCGTGCGGACGGTCACGACCATCGAGCTGCGCCCGGTCCATTAAATGGGTCCGATTTCCGCGCGCCGACGCGCCGAACCCGACTATTCTGCGCTCAAAGCCAGACCGGGAGACAGGCGGCATGACCCTTTCCGCATCCGAGAAGCGCACGGCCTTTCGCGCCCTGCATGACCAGGGCTGTTTCGTCCTGCCCAATCCCTGGGACGTTGGCGGCGCCAGGCTGTTGCAGTCCCTGGGCTTCAAGGCCCTGGCCTCCACCAGCGCCGGTTTCGCCTGGTCGATCGGCAAGGCCGACAACGCCGTCACCCGGGACGAGGTGCTGGCTCACCTGGCCAGCCTGTGCGCCGCCACCGACCTGCCGGTGAACGCCGACTTCGAGGGCGGCTTCGCCGACGCGCCAAAGGACGTCGCCGCCAATGTCATCCTGGCGCTGAAGACCGGGGTCGCGGGCCTGTCCATCGAGGATCGCGCGCTGGCGGGACCGTCGCCCCTCTATGACCATGGCCTGGCGGTGGAGCGGATCGCCGCCGCCCGCTCGGCCATGGACGCCGAGGCGCCCGAGGCCATACTGGTGGCTCGCTGCGAGGCGGCCCTGGTCGGGCCGGTGGACCTGGACCTGATCATCGCCCGCCTGACCGCCTTCGCCGAGGCCGGCGCCGACTGCCTCTTTGCGCCGGGCCTGAGCAAGCCGGAACAGATCAGCGCCGTGGTCGCCGCCGTGGCGCCCAAGCCGGTCAATGTGGTGCTGGGCTTGGGCGCCACCGTGGCCGGCCTGGCCGGTCTCGGCGTGCGGCGGGTCAGCGTCGGCGGCGGCCTGTCCCGGGCCGCCTGGACCGGCTTCATCCGCGCCGCCCGGGAATTGGCCACGGACGGAACCCTGACCAGCCTGGAGGGCGCCGTCGGCGGCGGGGAGATCAACGGCCTGTTCCGCTGACCTCGAAACGCCACGGGACGGTTGCAAGCGCCGGCCCTTGGTTCATGATCCCGCCGCCCGTCGTTCTGGCCGCCAAGGACCCTCCATGACCCAATCGCACAGTGTCGCCGTGATCGTGGGGAGCCTTCGCGCGGCCTCCCTCAGCCGCAAGGTCGCCCACGCCCTGATCGGCCTGGCGCCCGAGGGGCTGGACCTGAAGATCATCGAGATCGGCGACCTGGCCCTCTATAACGAAGAGCTCGAGGCCAGCCCGCCGGCCCCCTGGACGCGGTTCCGCGACGAGATGAAGGCCGTCTCGGCGGTGCTGTTCGTCACCCCGGAATATAACCGCTCGGTCCCCGGCGCCCTGAAGAACGCCCTGGACGTGGGCTCGCGACCCTATGGCCAGAGCATCTGGGGCGGCAAGCCCGGGGCCATCGTCAGCGTCTCTCCCGGGGCCATGGGCGCCTTCGGGGCCAATCATCACCTGCGCCAGTCCCTGGTGTTCCTGGACGTGCCGACCCTGCAGCAGCCGGAGGCCTATGTGGGCCACGCGGGCGCGCTGTTCGACGATCAGGACAACCTGACCAACGAGGGGACCAAGGGCTTCCTGGGCGGCTTCATGAAGGCCTTCGGCGCCTGGGTGCAAACCAACGCCCGAGCCTGACGGGCGCCCGCATCGCCCCGAACTTTGGGACGCCCCGAACTTTGGGCGGGGAGCCGTTTTCATCCGCTGCGAATGAGTCCATTTGGAGCGGAAAGATTCCGAGTATTCGAGGGCAGGTCCATGAACGGCTTTGATTTCAACTACGGTCCCCGCGTCCACAGCAAGGTCGGCGCCTGCGAGCGCCTGGGCGCCCTGACCCCTGACGGCGCCGTGCTGCTGGTCACGGACAAGGGCGTGCGCGGCCTTGGCCTGTGCGAGCCGGCCATCCAGGCCCTGGAGGCCGCCGGCCGCGCCGTCACCGTGTTCGACGCCGTGGAGGCCGATCCCTCCGCCGCCACCATCCTGGCCACGGTCGAGGCCGGGCGCTTGGCCGGGGCGACCTCGGTGGTGGGCCTGGGCGGCGGCAGCCCCATGGATGTGGCCAAGCTGGCGGCCTATCTGCTGGGCTCCGGCGACAGCCTCGACAGCATCTATGGGGTGGATCACGCCAAGGGGGCGCGCCTGCCCCTGATCCTGGTCCCGACCACCGCCGGCACCGGCTCCGAGGCCACCCCGATCTCCATCGTCACCGTCGGCGGCGCGGAAAAGAAGGGCGTGGTCTCCGCCCCCCTCTATGCCGACTGGGCGATCCTGGATTCCGAGCTGACCGTGGGCCTGCCGCCCCATGTGACCGCCGCCACCGGGGTCGACGCCATGGTCCACGCCATCGAGTCCTACACCTCGGCGCGGCTGAAGAACCCGATCTCCGACGCCCTGGCCGAGCGCGCCCTGCGCCTGTTGTCGGCCAATATCCGCACCGCCGTGCGCGACGGCCAGGACCGAGGCGCCCGCCAGGCCATGCTGCTGGGCTCACACCTGGCCGGGGTGGCCTTCGCCAACGCCCCCGTGGCCGGGGTCCACGCCCTGGCCTATCCCCTGGGCGGCCACTTCCACGTGCCCCACGGCCTGTCCAACGCCCTGATGCTGCCCCACGTGCTGAACCACAACATGGAGGCGGCCCTGGAACTCTACGCGGAACTGGGGCTGATGGTGGAGCCCGCGCTGTCCAGCCTCGGCCGCCAGGGCCAGGCCCAGGGCCTGGTCGAGGCGCTGAAGTCCATCGCCGCCGACTGCGCCCTGCCCGACCGCCTCGCCGCCGTGGGGGTCGACGCCAGCCACCTGGACCTCCTGGCCTCCGAGGCCATCAAGCAGCAGCGCCTGCTGATCAACAACCCCGCCCCGATCACCGAGGCCGACGCCCGGCGCCTCTATGAGGCGGCGCTCTGAGACCCGCGCGTCCTCCTCAGGATGACGTAGTTTATTGAAATTCCATAATAATCGTCATGGTGAGGAGCGGGGCGAAGCGCCGCGTCTCGAACCACGCACCCATGGCGGCGTGACGGGCCCTCAGACTGAAACCCACGCCCGATGACCCGGTCTCGTTCACGGAATGGATCGCCGCGAAGACGCGGCGATGACGGGCAAGTTGGCTTCAGCGGCCCGCCTCGAAGGCCGTCCTCAGAAGTTCTTATAGACGATGTCCGGGGCCGGGCCGCCGACGATCAGGACCGAGATCAGCACGATCAGCACCATGACGGTGAACTGGACCGTGCGCACATAGCGCGAGCCCAGCCAGGGATGCCGGGCCGCCCGGACCTGCCCCTCCGCCAGCCAGGCCAGGGCCGCGCTGGAGGTGATGAAGACCAAGCTCCAGGCCGCCAGCAGGGCCGGGGCGCCCAGGGCGCTGATGAAGCCGCCCAGCTGGCTCCAGCTGGACCAGAACCACAGCAGGGTGAAGGCGAACCAGGTGAAGGTCAGGCCCCGGGACAGGGACCGATAGAGGACGTTCTCGCTCAACTTGCGATAGCCGGCCCGGCCCAGGCGCTGGCCCATGACGATCTGATAGAGCTTGTTGGCCGCCACCCCGCCGCCCTGCAAAACCCCGAAGAACAGGAACATCGAGGTCTGGCCGTGCCAGGCGCCCACCAGGAAGAAGGTGATGAAATAGGCCAGGACCGCGAAATAGGGCTCGGCCCAGCGCGCCGTCACCCGCCGCATGCAGGTCAGGAGCACCGGGGTATAGACATAGGTCTTCAGCCAGCTGGACAGGGTGATGTGCCAGCGGGACCAGAAGGCGATGAAGTTCTCGGAGACGAACGGGTTGTTGAAGTTCTCCGGCAGATCGAAGCGATAGAGCTTGGCCACCCCGATCACGAAGTCGGTGTAGCCGGAGAAGTTTGCATAGAGGAAGAACGGATAGATGGCCCCGATCAGGGCGCCGTAGAGCGCCTTGCTGGCGAAGGGCAGGTCCGGGCCGAGGGCCGCGATGCAGGCTTGCTGGGCCTTCATCAAGAGGGCCGAGACGATCACCACCTTGAAGAAGCCGATGGCCACCCGCCAAGCCGCCTCGCCCACCACGAAGACGTCGAGGGGCAGGCGCTCCTGGCTCTCCATCCGGTGATAGTCCGGATAGAGCTGGATCGGGCCTGAGATCAGGGCCGGGAAGTTCAGGGTGTAGTTGACGTAAGACAGCGGCGAGACCCGCGCCTTCAGCCCGCCCTGCTGCGCCTCGATCACCAGGTGCAGGACCCGGAAGAAGACATAGGACAGGCCAATGGTCACATAGACGAACGGCAGGGTGATGGAGCCGGGGATGAAGCTGTAGCGCTTGAGCCAGAAGAACTCGAACAGCACCAGGGCCAGGAAGGCCAGGAACAGCCCCTGGGACGGCCGGTTGCGCAGCAGCACCACCCCCAGATAGCCGGTCAGCAGGAAGGCCGCGAAGGGCAGCACCGAGACCACGCCGGAGGCGAACAGGGCGAAGAACACCAGGTTCAGCGCGAGCAGCACCAGCCGCCGCCAGATCAGGGCGCCGGACAGGTTGAACAGCACCGCGCCCACGACCGCGAAGCCGAGGAACTGGAAGGAGGGGGCGTTCATCGGGCCGCTCCCGCGCAAAGGCCGTTCTGGGGCGTGGCCAGCAGGGTCTGGACAGCAGCCTGGGCCAGGAGCCCCTGGCCCGCGCCGTTCAGATGGCCATCGGCGCGATAGAAGTAGTCGGGCGCGTTCTTGACGCCCTTGAAGGCCCGTCCGCCATCGACGAACAGGGCGCCGTGACGGGCGGCGATATCCGCCAGGGCCCGGTCCAGGATTTCAGGGTCCACGCCCTTGGGGGCGGTTCCGGCGGCGATCAGATCGGCCTGGGCCTGCTGCGGGGCATAGACCAAAAGCAGCTTGGCGCCCGAGGGCTTGAGGCCATCGGTCAGATAGGCCACCGCCGCATCGACCACGGCCAGACGGGCCTGCCAGTCCTTGGACAGGGGCGCACGCAGGAAGTCGGCCCGGTCGCCATAGTGCAGGTAGGTCGCCGCATAGGCCTGGGCGTTGCCGTAGATATAGTGCTGGGCGATGGTGGCCGCCCGGCTTTCGGTCATCAGGGACTTGGCCCGGTCCATCAGCCCCGGATGATAGGGCGGCGACGGCGGCGGGGGCTGAAGGGCGCGGACGGGATCAAAGCCCCCCTCCGGCATCTTCAACAGATCGAACGGCGCCACCACCCAGGCCACCATCTGTGGCTTCAGGGCCAGGGCCTCGGGCAAGCGGGCTGCGGCCTGGTCGATATTGTTGAAGCCCCCCAGGCTCTGCACGTCGATGGGCCCGCCGCACTGGGCGGACATCGCCTTGGCGGTCCTGACGGACCACACATCCTCGAAGGGGATCAGATAGCCCCAGCTGGTGGAGGAACCGAGCACCGCCAGCCGGCTCGCGCCTCGCGGCGGCGGCAGGCAGGGACCGGTCCCGCGATAGCCGCAGGCGTTGAATTTCATCTCCACCCAAGGCCCCTCAGCGGCCTTGTCGCGGCTGGAGCAATTGGACCTGGGGCGCATGGGCCCGTCTTCCTTGACGCACTGATCGACCTTCTGTTCGGGCCACACCATCCGGGCCGCGCCCTCGGCGCCGACCAGGAAGACCAGGGCCGTGACGGCCGCGATCAGCGGCAGCAGGATCAAATCCCGCCGCGGCAGGGATCGGCGCGCGCCGGGGACGCTCAAGCCACCGCCTCGCCGACCGCCAGACCGGCCCGCTGAATCGTCATGGGCGCCGCGGCCACGTCCTCGGCGGTGGAGAAGGACCAGCGGGTGACCCCGCCCTCATCTTCTTCAATCAGGATGAAGCCCAGCTTGGCGTAGTGGTCCTGGACCATGCTGTTACGCTCGGTGGGGCGATAGACGCCCACCAGCCGCTCGATCCCCGCCGCCCGGGCGTTCAGCACCAGCTCGCGCAGGACCATCTGCTCGACCTTGCGGCCCAGGACCCGGCAGCTCATCAGCCAGGTGTCGATCTCCCAGGCCGCGGGCTCGGACGGTCGGGCGATGACCACCGAGATCATGCCGTTGTCGCCGAACACGTCGGTCAGCCGCACCTGCAAGGTGAAGACCCCGGCGTCCGCCTCGGCGGCGGCCACCTCGGCCTCGGTATAGCGCCGGGTGGTCAGGTTGAACTGGTTGGACTTGTTGATCAGCTGCGAGATCCGCTCGCGCCCGACCCCGTCGAAGGGGGCGAAACCGATCCGCATGTTCAGGGATTCCAGATAGGCCTCGACCCCGCCGACCTTGGACTGCAAGGCTAGGCGCTTGGCGTTGTCCTGATAGAAGTCGGCGCGCTTTCGGTCCTCGTCGGAGAAGGCCACGGCCTCGAAATAACCGGCGGCCAACAGGGTGCGGGCATAGAGGGCCGGGTCTTCCGGCAGTTCCGGAACCGCCACCCTGGGCAGCAATCGGCGCACCAGGCCGCGCTCCACCGGATTGTCGTCCAGGAACACCATGGAGGCCAGGCCCAGGTTCAGCTCCTCGGCTATGGCCTTGATATTGGTGGCCTTGTCGTTCCAGTTGGCCTGGAACACGGCGATGTGGTTCTCCCGCAGCAGCATTTCCGGGTGCTCGCGGAAAGCCGCCCTCGCCACCTCGTCGGTGTTCTTGGACGAGACCGCCAGCACCACCCCACGCTCGCGCAGCATCAGGGCGGTGCGCTGCACCTCCAGGAAGGCCTCGCCGGTGGCGTCCCCTTGCGCGATGCGGATGCCGTCCAGGCCGTCGTCGCCGATCACCCCACCCCAGACGGTGTTGTCCAGGTCCAGGATCAGGCAGCGCCGCGCCCCGCCGCGCAGGGCGCCCAGCAGCCGGCCCACATGGTCAGCGTAGAGCCGCGCATAGGTGGCGGAAAAGGGCAGCTTGGCGAGGTTCCACTGCTCGGGGGAATACCACTCGGCCAGGCCCACGGTCTCGGCCAGGGCGGCGATGTCCAGGATCAGGTCCGGCGTGCCCTCCAGTCCGTCCAGCAGGCGGCGATTGATCGCGTCCAGCAGGCCGCGGGTGCTCATGGCCACGCGGCGGTCGAGGCTGCCGAACAACTGCTCCGGGGGCGGAGCGAAGGTCTGCACGATGCTGACCGCGCCGCTGGCGGCGCGAAATCCCTCGCGCAGCATGTCGATGAAGCCGATGCTGGCCTCGACGCTGGCGGCGCGCTCGCCCAGGCCCGCCGGGATCGGCAGGCTGCGATAGTCCAGGGCGATCAGCACCGCGTCGCACCTGGCGGCGTTGATCCGGGACTCCGGCTCCAGGGCCTGCTGCACGATCTGTCCGTACTCGGCGCTGACGCACTCGAGCAGCACCCCATGCCGGGCGGCGCTGGCGATCAGGGCCGGGATCAACAGGTCCAGGGTGCCGGTGCCGACGATCCCCAGCTTGAACGGCGTCAGGGGCGAAAGGTTGGCGCCCCGTGCGGCCAGGGCGCCGATGGTCTCGGCCAGCTTGATCAGCTGGTTGTCCCCCAGGGCGTGGGTGGCCAGGGCGATGATCTCGTCCCCCGCGCCGGCGCCGTCGCCCCCCTCGACCAGGGCGCGGTTGCGCGCCCGAAAGTCAGCGGGCGACTCGGGCAGCCAGGCCAGATCGGCGAACAGATGTCTCGTCATGGCGGCGCGCTTTCGTCAGTTCCGTCCGGTCTTGGCCGCGATCGCCCGGGCCAGATCCCCCACCGACTTGAACGAGGTGATCTCGGAGGCCGTGAACTTGACCGAAAAGGCGCGCTCGACCTGGATCATCAGGCGCACGTGGGCGAGGCTATCCCAGCCATTGACCTTTTCCGCCGTCAGGTCCTCGGTGGCGACGATGTCGTCGTCGTCGAACACATCGACCAGAATTTCGGTCAACCGCTTGTAGATGCTATCCATTTAGTCGCTGATCCCCATACCCGCTCGCAACGCCCAGACCCCTGGGACGAGTGTAACGCTCCTATCACCCGTTCGTTACGAGTCCGTGTTGCCTTGCGTATCGCCCGACTAAGGGTTGCGGCTCAAGCGCCACAGTCGGCCACCGCCAACCTGTGAGGGTTAGCCCCGCGCGCGCCAACCGCCTAGCGGCCAAGATCTCGTATCGGTTTGGAAACCACTTCTTTGCCCGGCGCCAACGCGCAAAGCCCCCACAGGGGGCGAGCCATCGCTCAAATTCAGGGCGCTGAGGGTATGGGAATGAAGCCACACGCCACCCCTGGTCCTCCAGGGACGGCGCCATGGTCGTCAGAGATTGGCGTAGAGGGGCTCGTCCTGGATCAGGATGCGCTCCATCAGGCGCGGGAAGTCGCCATAGTCGCGGATGGCGATGTGCACCGCCGCGCGATTGTCCCAGAAGACCACCGAACCCGGGCGCCAGGAGAAGCGAACCTGGTATTCCGGCTTGCGATACTGATCCAGGATCTTGGTCAGCAGGGCGCGGCCCTCGGCCAGATCGAGGCCGATGATATGGGGCTTCTGGGTGAAGTTGACCCACAGGATCTTCTGGCCGGTTTCCCGATGGGTGCGCACGATCGGGTGGGCGACGATCGGATAGTCGTGGCCGTTTTCCTTCAGGGCGTCGCGGAAATCGTGGGTCACGTGCAGGCCTTCCAGGCGGGCCTTGAGCTCGTCGGACAAATCCTCATAGGCCTTGCCCGCATCCACCCAGATGGTGTCGCCGCCGACCTCCGGCAGGTTCACCGCCCGCAGCACCGCCCCCCAGGTGGGCACGAGGCGCCAGCTGGTGTCGGTATGATAGCCGGAGGCGACCTGATCGGGATCGGCCCAGGTCTTCCACTTGGCGATCCGCTCGGCGTCGGGCGGCTCGATCTTGTGCAGCGGGGCGATCTTGTCGTTGTGGCGGGTGCTGGGGTGGACATAGAGCGGGCCGAACTGGACCGCGAAATCGGCGTGCTGTTCCGGCGTCAGGTGCTGATCGCGGAAGAAGACCACCTTGTGCTTCAGGATGGCCGCCTTGATGGCGTCCCGGTCCGCGTCGCTCAGGGGTTTGGTGATATCCACCCCGTCGATCTCGGCGCCGATGGTGGGCTCCAGGGGGCGCACCTTGATCTGGCTGGCGGTTGCAGACTCCGCCGCCTGTAGCGTAACCACACTCATCGCAAATTCCTTGTATCTTGTTGAGTATTCCGGTGCGGGACATCATGCCCGCTGTTCGAAACAATGATCAGGACTCCGGGACCGGCGATAATTGTATTTCTTCATCGATCATATTGATTGGGCGGCGCCGCGCCACAATTCAGGCGGGCCCGTCGCCCGTCGCCACCGCCCAGCGCCTCCTAGGGCTTTCAGATTTTATGGCTTGAGCGGTCTATTCCTATGGATACGCTAGGAGTTAAGGGCGACGGTGGCGATCCCTGCGCGCGGATCCATCAGCCCGACAGTTGAAGCGACAAGGAAGAGTTCGATGCCTCAATCCCAGGCCATTCGCCCGTTCTGGTTCATCCCCACCCATGGCGACGGCCGCTGGCTGGGTTCAGCCGAGGGCGGCCGCCCGACGGATTTCAGCTATCTGGCCCAGGTCGGCCAGGCCGCCGACCGCCTGGGCTTCGAAGGGGTGCTGCTGCCGACGGGGCGCACCTGCGAGGACAGCTGGGTGATCGCCTCGGCCCTGGCGCCCATGACCCAGAGGCTGAAATTGCTGGTGGCCGTACGCCCAGGGGTGACCTCGCCCCTGTTCGCCGCGCGCCAGGCCGCGACCCTGGACCGGATCAGCGGCGGGCGGCTGCTGATCAATGTGGTGGTGGGCGGCGACGCGGGCGAGATGGCCGCCGACGGGGTGTTCCTGGAGCATGACCAGCGCTACGCCATGGCCGATGAGTTCCTGACCATCTGGCGGCGGCTGATGGCCGGGGAGAAGGTCGATTTCGAGGGCGAGCACATCAAGGTCAAGGGCGCGGAGCTGTTGTTCCCGCCGGTGCGCGAGGGCGGCCCGCCGCTCTTTATCGGCGGCTCCTCCGACGCGGCCAACCGGGTGACGGCCGAGCATATCGATGTGTGCCTGACCTGGGGCGAGCCCCCGGCGGGGGTGGCCGAGAAGATCGCCGCCGTCCGCCGCCTGGCCGAGGCCACCGGCCGCACCGTCCGCTTCGGCGCCCGCTTCCACGTGATCGTCCGCGAGACCGAGGAAGCAGCCTGGGCCGAGGCCGACCGCCTGATCAGCCGCCTGGACGACGACGTCATCGCCAAGGCGCAGAAGAACCTGGCCAAGCAGGATTCCGTCGGCCAGGCCCGGATGCGGGCCCTGCACGGGGGCGATCGCAACAAGCTGGTGGTCTATCCCAATGTCTGGGCCGGGGTCGGCCTGGTCCGAGGCGGCGCCGGCACGGCCCTGGTGGGCTCGGCCGAGAACGTGGCCGCCCGCATCCGCGAATACCGCGCCTTAGGCGTCGAGACCTTCGTCATGTCCGGCTATCCACACCTGGAGGAGGCCTATCGGGTCGCCGAACTGCTGCTGCCCCGACTGGACATCGCCTCCACCGAAACCCCGCCCCGCGCCAAGGTCCAGCCAGGCCGGGCCGGCGAGACGGGCGCCCAGTACAGCCCCGAGGCCCGCGCCAGCGCCACCGTTCTCACCGGTCCGTCCTAGGAAGCCCTATTCCGCGGCGGACGCCAGGGTCAGGCCGCGCACGGCCTCGATCACCGGCTCGGCCTCGGTTCGGACCATCCAGTCGGGGCTGACGTCGGCGAAGCGCACCCGGCGATCCTGGCCGATCACCACCACGGTCGGCATGGGCAGCTCCCAGGTTCCCGCGCCGGTGACCTCGCCGATGCTCGAGCCCCGGGCGATGGCCGCGGCCTTGGAGGCCTCGTCGAAGCTGTAGAGAATGCCGAACCGGCGGCCCAGGGCGTTGCCCAGGTCGCTGGCCACGGCGAAGTCGAAGTCGTGGCGGCGCTTGATGTCCACCAGACGCTCTGGAACCTGCGGACTGACCGCGATCAGGGTCGCGCCCGGGTCCTTCAGGGCCGGCGCCAGGTTGCGCTGGTAATAGGGCAAGGCCAGGTTACAGGCCGGACAGCCGGCGAAGCGGAAGAAGATCAGCACCACCGGCCCCTTGGCCAGCAGGGCGTCCAGCTCCAGCTGACCGCCATCCACCTCCGGCAGGGTGAAGGGCGCGGCCAGATCCCCCGCCTTGACGAAACCGGCGCGGTCAGCGGTGGCCACCAGGGTGGCGCGCTGGTCGATATTGATCTTGAGGGCGGCCGGATCCATGGTTTTCAGCCGCTCCGCATGCAGGGCGCCGAGGATCTGGCGAACGGATTCCTTGGGTTGGGGCGAAGGGTTTGGGCCGTGAGCCATGGGGCGCTCCTCAATCATGCGCCGGCACGCTAGGGCGCCCGCCCCGCCCGGAAAATCGAAGCTTCGTCATGGGCGATATTGGCTTGGCTGATAGGCGCTCCACCCCAAATGAAACCCATTATCAAATGCAATAACGGCCTATTGAAACTCTTCAACTGACCTTGATTTCATCTCATATAAGAATTCCCTACAGTGCTGATAGGAATTCATCAGCGCCGGGCGAGGACCCGGGCGCTATGGATCAATATCGATGCGTCGTCAGGCCGCCCGCAGGGGATGGAGCCCACGCCGCGACCGGACTGGAGATGTCCCTATGTCAGTGGAATTCATCGGCTTTCTGCACTATCAGGAATCCTCGGAGAGCCTGGCGCCCAGCGGCGCCGTGGTTCAGCCCGAGTTCGTCAAGGCCTTCGCCCAGGCCCAGGACCAGGGCGGGTTCGACAAGGCCCTGATCGCCTATCACAGCTCCACCGGGGACGGCTTCCTGGTGGCCCAGTACGCGGCGGCCTTCACCGAGCGCCTGGGCCTCTTGGTCGCCCACCGCCCGGGGTTCGTGGCCCCCACCGTGGCGGCGCGCAAGTTCGCCACCCTGGACCAGCTGAGCAAGGGCCGCGCCTCGGTCAACATCAACTCCGGCGGCGACGACGCCGAACAGCGCCGGGACGGCGACTATCTGAGCCACGACGAGCGCTATGAGCGCACCGGCGAATTCATCGACATCCTCAAGCAGACCTGGACCAGCGAGGAGCCCTTCAGCCACGAGGGCAAGTACTACCGCTTCGAGGACAATGTCTCCTCGGTGCGCCCGGTGCAAAAGCCGCACATCCCGGTCTTCTTCAGCGGCTCCTCCGACGCGGCGGTCAAGGTCGGCGCCCGCACCGCCGACACCTACATGCTGTGGGCCGAGTCCCTGGCCGGCACCCGCGAGCAGATCGCCCGCATCAGCGCCGCCGCCGCCCAGTTCAACCGCCCGCAAAAGCTGCGCTTCAGCCTGTCGGTGCGCCCGATCATCGCCCCCACCGAGGCCGAGGCCTGGGCCAAGGCCGAATCGATCCTGGAAAAGGCCAAGGCCCTGCGCGCGCAGGGCGGCGCCGTGTTCGGCCGTCGCGGCCGCACCGGCGCGCCGCGGAACGTCGGCTCCCTGCGCCTTCTGGAAACCGCCGCCCAAGGCAAGGTGGTCGATAAGCGCCTGTGGACCGAGATCGCGGCCCTGACCGGCGCCGGCGGCAACTCCACCGCCCTGGTCGGCACCCCAGAACAGGTGGCCGAGGCCCTGCTCGACTATTACGACCTGGGCATCGAGACCATCCTGGTGCGGGGCTTCAACCCCCTGGCCGACGCCATCGACTATGGCCGCGAGCTGATCCCCCTGGTCCGCCAGGAAGTCGCCCGCCGCGACGCCGAGATCAAGCCCTCGGCGGTCGCAGCCGCCTGACCGCCCCCTCCATCCATAACCTCTGACCAAAGGCCCGGGGCTCGCGCTCCGGGCCCATAGGAGTTTTCCCCATGGCCCTGCAACTTGGCGACATCGCCCCGGACTTCACCCAGGACTCCACCGAGGGCCCGATCCATTTCCATGACTGGGCCGGCGGATCGTGGGTGGTGCTGTTTTCCCACCCCAAGGACTTCACCCCGGTCTGCACCACCGAGCTGGGCGCCGTGGCCAAGCTGAAGCCCGAGTTCGACAAGCGCGGGGTCAAGGTGATCGGCCTGTCGGTGGACGGCGCCGGCAGCCACGAGCAATGGGCCAAGGACATCGCCGAAACCCAAGGCACAGCCCTGAACTTCCCCCTGATCGCCGACCACGACCGTAAGGTCTCGGACCTCTACGGCATGATCCACCCAAACGCCAACGACACCCTGACCGTGCGCTCGGTGTTCGTGATCGACCCCAGCAAGCGGGTGCGCCTGACCCTGACCTATCCGGCCTCCACCGGGCGCAATTTCGACGAGCTGCTGCGGGTGATCGACAGCCTGCAACTGACCGACCGCTTCAAGGTCGCCACCCCCGTCAACTGGAAACACGGCGAAGACGTCATCATCGTCCCCTCCGTCACCAACGAAGCCGCCAAGGCCCTGTTCCCCGCCGGCTGGACCGAGGTGAAGCCCTACCTGCGCACGGTGAAGCAACCGGGGTGAGGGGGGTGTTGGCGGGGTTTGGGCCCATGCGGCATCTGGGCAAACGGCCCACGATTTCCTCTTGCCTCATCTTGCTCATAGGGGATTGAGAAGCTCGTTAGTTCTTGCTACGTTCTCGTCGCGGCAAGAAATGCTAACGGGATAAAGCCATTGCTTAAGCAGGTCCTGACAGTCAGTTTCGGACGAAGTCACCGCGGATCACCGCGGATCACTGCGGAGCATGGAATGGGCAAGGATGGCCGCGATGTGGAGCTAGGCCGACAGCCGCTGACCTCAGAGATTGAGGAGCGTCATGCGCAGCGCTGAACTCTTCGCGGGTTGCGGCGGCCTCGCCCTTGGTATGTCGCGCGCGGGCTTCATACACGCCCTGATGGCGGAGTATGATTTCGATGCGGTGGCAACCGCGAAGCACAACAAGGATCGCGCGGTGGAGCATGTCGCCCACTGGCCAGTCGAACAAACCGATGTCCGCGATATCAACTGGGAGCCCCTGCACGGCCAACTCGCGGTTGTGTCGGGGGGACCTCCTTGCCAACCCTTTGGGATCGGCGGCAAAAAACGTGGGCCTAACGACAGCCGCGATATGTGGCCAGAGGCCGTGCGCGCCATCCGCGAGGCTCAGCCAGAAGGATTTCTCTTCGAGAATGTTCGGAACATCGCGGGACCAAAATTCCGCGATTATCTCGAATGGATCCTTCAACATCTGGCGCGGCCTAGCGAGACGCGTCAGGTCGGTGAATGCCACGAGGAGCATCTAGCCCGACTAACCGGGATGGATGGTAACCTTGAGTATCGGGTCACCTGGCAGATCGTGAACGCGGCGGATTATGGCGCTCCGCAGATCCGGCACAGGGTGCTCATATTCGGCCTTCGCGAAAGCCGAGGTCTCACGCCCCAAGTCATGCCACCGACCCACTCGCGGGACCGGTTGCTCTGGGACCAATATGTAACTGGCGCCTACTGGGATCGACATGGCCTGAAGCGCCAGTTCGCCCCCTCTAATCGCCGAGACTGGAACCGATTGGAAGAACTCCGAGCGCGCGGCATCGAACCCAATGAGTTCCCGTGGATAACAGTTCGCGACGCGATCTCCGATCTCGGCGAGCCGGATGGCAGGCGCAACCATGTCTTCCAGCCCGGCGCCAGGATCTACCCCGGCCATACGGGCAGTCCGCTAGATTTGCCCGCGAAAGCCTTGAAGGCTGGAGATCACGGCGTCCCGGGTGGCGAGAATATGATGGTTCGCGACGACAGGTCGGTCCGTTATTTCACGACCCGGGAAGCCGCCCGGCTCGTGGGCTTACCGGATGATTACTTGTTCCCTCGATCTTGGTCGGAGAGTATGCGTCAACTGGGGAACGCTGTTCCCGCGCAGTTGGGTGAGGCGGCAGGACGTTGGCTCAAGGATATGATCTTCAGCACACACTGTCAGTGACGCCCAATCCGATGCCTCGGGTTTGCGTCTAGGTTGGCTCGCTCCCCCGACAAGCTCGCGCTCGACGCCCTCGGCGCCGCCCTGGCTCAGGTTCTGTCAACGGTCGATGCGGAAGCGACGCCCACGATCGTGCGGCGCGTACGCGCTGGGCTGGCGCTTCACGCCGCAGCGGTTGAGCGGGCTCGCGGCGTTACGGATACCATCGACACGCCGAGAAGCAGCTTTGATCCCTCGGACCCCAAAACCGTCGGGCGCATGGTCTCAATCGCGTTATTGGCGCAACCCATGGTG
Organism: Caulobacteraceae bacterium; assembly: GCA_031291685.1. Lineage (GTDB taxonomy): Bacteria > Pseudomonadota > Alphaproteobacteria > Caulobacterales > Caulobacteraceae > Poindextera. The sequence continues at coordinate 15,920 of JARLIP010000105.1, forward strand.
CCACTCGGCTCGGTGCGGCCAGCCTATGGCTCCGGCGTTTACGCCATCTACTACGCAGGAGATCACCCGCTCTATGCCAGGATCTCGGGGACCGAGACCCCAATCTATGTCGGTAAGGCCGATCCCGCGAACGGCGATGCCAGCACGGTGCGCGAACAAGGACCCAAGCTAACAGCCAGACTGATCGAGCACGCTGGCACGATCGCCACCGCACAGAGGTACGCGCTTGAGGCCGGTTTGCCGGATGGGCTTTCGCCCATCCGGCTTGAGGACTTCTCTTGTCGCCGACTGGTATGCGCCACCAACGCGCAATTGGTCGCTGAGCGCCACCTCATCCGAACGTTCTGGCCGGTATGGAATTCTGACACCAAGGCGTGTTGGGGCATGAGCAAGCACGGCGACGCAGCCAAAACACGGCGAAACAAGCGATCTCCCTGGGACGTTGTGCATCCTGGACGGCCGTGGGCGCTCGACACGGAATTGAAGGACAACGCAACGGCTGAAGAGATCGGCCTTCGGATCAACGCCATCCTTGACGAATACCCACCGCGGACCAACCATGCCGCACTACTTCAGGAAATGCTGATGGCGTTCCGGCAGGACGACGGCGCGCCACCAGTCGAGTCGACTATCTCGCCCCTGAGAGACGTGAACGGCCCAACTGAGGACGAGGCGGGTGGCCCGGACGACGACTGAACAGGTCAATCCCGCCCGCAGCGCCCAAATGTCCAAAGTGCGCGGGCGTGACACCAAACCCGAGATGCGCGCTCGTCGGGCTCTGCACGCCGCTGGCTTGCGGTTTCGGCTGCAGGCCAGGGATCTCCCCGGACGCCCGGATATCGTGTTCCGGTCGCGTCGGATCGCCATATTCGTTCACGGCTGTTTCTGGCATCGGCACGGCGATCCGAACTGCAAGCTGGCGCGCCTGCCCAAGACACGTCTCGACTTCTGGGAACCCAAGCTTGAAGGTAATCGGCAGCGGGACGAGCGGAACATCGCGGCCATTACCGCAGCCGGTTGGCGGCCCATCGTGGTCTGGGAATGCCAGACACGGGATGAGGCAGTCCTGAACAACCTCGTCGCCACGGTGAAGAACTCGCCGCCGGCCAGGGGTGCGCCCTCAACAAATTTCTCGCCGCCCGGAACCTAGCGGCTTTGCTTAGCCTCCTGCACGAACCGTTCGAACACGTAGTCGTTGCGCTCGGTATTGGCGGAGGCCGGCTCTGGCCTAGGCACGCCGATCACGTCGCAAAGTTCGGTCAGAAACAGCGCATAGTTCGCCCGTTCCGCCCCACCCTCAAGGTCGGACCAGCGCTTGATAAAGCTATCGATGCCCAAGGCCGACGGACTCCCCACAACTACAGCGCACATTGCCTGAACCCGCGCTCAGGTCAAACAAGCCTAGCCGGTGGGCGGCCGTGGACTCGGCGCGCACCCGCTCACCCCAACCCCGCCAGCGAATAGCCCGTGCTGCGCCCCCCGCCCTCGTCCTTGATCAGGATCCCCCGCCGCACGAGGTCGGCGATGTCCCTCAGGGCGGTGTCGCTGGAGGATTTGGTCAGGGCGGCCCATTTGGCGTTGGTCAGCTTGCCCTCGAACCCGTCGAGGACGCGGTTGAGGACCTTGCGCTGGCGCTCGTTGAGCGGCTCGTGGGCGAAGGCTTCCCAGAACCGCGCCTTTTTCAGCACCGAGGCCAGGGTCACCTCCGCCCCATCGAAGGCGCGGTCCAGGCAGGCGAGAAACCATTGCAGCCAGGCGGTGATGTCCAGGTCGCCCTTCTGGGTCGTCTCCAGGATGTCGTAATAGGCTTTGCGCTCGGCGCGGATCTGGGCGGACAGGCTGTAGAAGCGGCGGGGACTTTCCTCGGAGCGGGCCAGGGCCATGTCGGCGATGGCGCGGGCGATCCGGCCATTGCCGTCCTCGAACGGGTGGACGGTGACGAACCACAGATGGGCGATGGCCGCCTTCAGCACCGGATCGAGGCTGGGGCCGGCGTTGAACCATTGGAGGAAGGCGCGCATCTCGCCCCCGAGCCGGCCCGCGTGCGGCGCCTCATAGTGCACGCGCTCGCGGCCGATAGGGCCGGACACGATCTGCATCGGACCGGATTTTTCCGTGCGCCAGGCGCCGACGGTGATCCTGGCCACGCCGCTGTGGCCGGTGGGAAACAGGGCCGCCTGCCATCCGAACAATCGCGCCTCGGTGAGGGGCTGGTCATAGGCTTGCGTCGCGTCCAGCATCATCTCGACCACGCCCTCGACATGGCGATCGACGGGCGCGAGAGCGCCGATATCGAGCCCCAGGCGGCGGGCGATCGAGGAGCGCACCTGCGCCTTGTCCAGGGCCTCGCCTTCGATCTCGCTGGACTTGATCACCTCCTCGGTGAGGCTTTGCAAGACGGCCTCGGCGCGCAGGGGAAAGCCGAGCGCCTCCATGCGCCCGATCAGCCGCCCCTGGCGCCGGCTGACGGCCGCCAGGGGATCGGCGATGCGCTCATGGCTCCAACGGAACCTGGGCCAGTCCTTCAGTTCGTGGATATAGGTTGGCATTCACCGCACCTCTTGCGGCGATTATGCCCCACATTCACCGCAAGGCGCAACGATATTCACCGCATGAGGCGCGGCGAATGGGGCCTCTAATAAGGATTTTCCAGACTTCGGCGGGCGTCGCCGGACAGGTAGATGGTGCCCCAGGTCGGACTCGAACCAACACGTCTCTCGACAACAGATTTTGAGTCTGCCGCGTCTACCATTTCGCCACTGGGGCGCCGGGGGGCCCGAGGGATCGGGGGCCGACGAAGGGGGGCAATGTAGTCATGGACGGGCCGGCGTCAACGCTGACCATCAGGCCGGTTTGCGGATCAGGCCGCTGAGCTTGACGCCGGCGTCGTAGCGCGAGGCGCCGCGATAGGCGGTGACCTCGCACAGGATGTCCCCGCCGGGCGCCACGGCCCACAGATAGCTGCGCTCCAGATAGAGGTCGCCGCCGCCGGGGCCGATGCCCTCGAAGGTGTCGCCCCAGGGGATCAGGCGCGACAACTCCCGCCAGGTCAGGCCCAGGGCGGCGGTCAGCTCCTCGGCCGCGGCGGCCTCAAGCTCGGGGTCGGGGGTCAGGCTCATGTGGCAGGCTCTAGCACAATCCGGGCGGCGGGGGAGCCTGGGGGCGGGAAGACTTGGCGCTCGAAGCCTGCTAGGAGCCAGCCGTCCTTCCCCCATCGGAGCCGGCATGCTGCGACCCCTCTATGACTGGGCCCTCAAGATGGCGGCCAGCCGCCACGCCATGGTGATCCTGCCGATCGTGGCCTTTGTCGAGGCGACCTTCCCCTTCGTGCCCCCGGACGCCATGCTGGCGCCCATGGTCCTGGCCCGGCGGGAGCGGGCCTGGCTCTATGCGGGGCTATGCACCGTCGGATCGGTGCTGGGGGGCTGCGCGGGCTACGCCATCGGCTATCTGGCCGGGCCCTTCGCCACCCATCTGTTGGCCCTGACCGGCCGCAGCGGGGGCCTGCACGACTTTCAGACCCTGTTCGCCGAGGTCGGGCTGTGGGTGATCCTGATCAAGGGCCTGACACCCGTGCCCTATATGATCGTCACCCTGGCCTCGGGCCTGGCCCATTTCAGCCTGCCGGTGTTTATCGGCGCCTCCATCGTCACCCGGGGCGGGCGGTTTTTCCTGGAGGCGGTGCTGTTGCGGCATCCGGACGCCAAGGCCTTTGTAGATAAGCACCTGACCGCCCTGGCTATCGGCGGGGTGGTGTTGCTGGCCGCGGCCCTGGTGGCGGTGAAGCTGTTGGAATCCCACCACGGGGGCTGATCGAGGTCAGGAAACGGGCGCGCGCCGGCGCCTGCCCCCTTGGGCCGGGCGGCGTTTCGCGTCATATGTACGGTCATGATCGCGCTCATTCCGCTCCTTCGCCGTCACTGGCTCATCGCGGCCCTGCTGGTCTCGGCCACCATGCTGGCCATAGCCCACGCCTTCCAGACCTTTGGCGGGCTGCAACCCTGCACCCTGTGCCTGCGCCAGCGGGAGGTCTATTGGACCGCCGCCGCGGTGGCGGCGATCGGGGCGGCCCTGAACCTGACCGGGTCGGGCAAGCGGGTGCGGCCTGTATTCTGCGCGGCCCTGGCCCTGATCTTCTTCGCCGGGGCGGCGGTGGCGGCCTATCACGCCGGGGCGGAATGGAAGTGGTGGCCCGGACCTACCACCTGTTCGGCCGCCGGCGGCGGGGTCAGCGCCGCCAGCCTGGCCAACCTGATGCACGGGGCCAAGATCGCCGCGCCGCGCTGCGACGAGGCGCCCTGGCATCTGCTGGGCCTGTCCATGGCCGGGTGGAACGCCCTGGCCTCGTTGATCTTCGCCGGCCTCAGCCTGTGGGCGGCCCTGGAGGAGCGCCCGAAATGACGGATCAGCCCGCCACTGGCGCCAGCCGTCCCCTTCCTCCCCGTCCGGGCCCCCACGCGCCGCAGGCCCGCCTGGCCGAGATCCTGCGGGTGGACCATGCGGGGGAGTTGGGCGCCGTGCACATCTATCGCGGCCAGCGCGCCGTGCTGAACCGCGCCCCGGGCAAGGACCGCATCGCCTTTCAGCTGCAGGAGATGGAGGCCCAGGAGGCCGTGCACTTGGCCGCCTTCGACCGGCTGCTGACCGAGCGGCGGGTGCGCCCGACCCTGATGACGCCCCTGTGGCGGGTGGCGGGCTTCGCCCTGGGCGCCGGCACCGCGCTTCTGGGCGAAAAGGCCGCCCACGCCTGCACCGAGGCGGTGGAGAGCGTGATCGAGGAACACTATGCCGGCCAGATCGCCGAGCTGGAGGCCCTGGAGCCCGCCCTGACAGAGGACCTGTCCAAATTCCGCGACGAGGAGCTGGCCCACCGCGACCTGGCCCTGGCCGAGGGCGCCCGCGAGGCGCCGGCCTATCCCCTGCTGGCCGCCGTGATCCGCGCCGGCTGCCGCGCGGCGATCAAGATCAGCGAGAAGCTCTAAGAAAAGACCCGGGCGCCGGGCGGAAGGAAGCCCATGGACTTCGAGGCGATGCGCCGGGGGGCGGAGACGCCGCAGATCGCCGGACGCGGCCAGATCGCCGCGGTGGCCAACGACCTGGCCGCCGCCTTCGAGCCCGATCCCGATTTCGCCTGGTTCAGCCGCCCGGACGAGCGGCGGGACACGGCCCGGGCCGGCTTCTTCCGCTTCGCCCTGCGCCGGATGCGGCGGGCGGGGGGCGAGATCCTGCGGCCGGCCACCGGGGGCGCGGCGGCGGTGTGGATCGCCTCGGAACGGATCGCCCCCACCCCGCTGCTGACCGAGCTGACCGGCCTGCCGACCCTGCTGGCCCTGACCGGCTGGGGCCGCTTTGGGCGCCTGACCCAGATGCGCGACGCCATGGCCAAGCATCACCCCCATGATCGCCCGCACGACTATCTCTATTTCCTGGGGGTCACCCCCGAGGCCCAGGGCCACGGGATCGGCTCACGCCTGCTGAAATCCCGCCTGGCCCAGTTGGACGCCGCGGGCCGCCCGGCCTTCCTGGAGACCGCCACCGAGGCCAATGTGCGCCTCTACGGCCGCCACGGCTTCACCGTGATCGCCGAGTTCCGGCCGGGCGCAAGCGGCCCGACCAACTGGTCCATGTGGCGAGAGCCGCAGGTGGCTTAGGCGTTGGCCACGCCCTGATCCACCCGCCGACTACGGGACCGCGACCGGCTGCTGGCGGCGCTGGACGCCCGCGCTGGCGCGCCGATGCGCTCGCCATAGCGCTTGAGGTTGTAGAGCCCGATGATCGCGACGGCCCCAAACAACGGTAGGGCTCCGAGGGGTTTCATCGCCATCACCTCATCGGTTCCGGATATCAACCAGGCCGCCAGGAACAGGGTCAGGGCGTTCCGAACCCCCTCCAGTTGTTCGGGCAACCTGCGGGACCACGCCGCCACAAGCGCTCCAATGACCGCGGCGCCCAGGACGGCGGTATCGATCCAGCCCAAATTGATCAGGGCGTCGAGATAGGCGTTGTGGGCATTGGGAACGTTGAAAAGCTTGAAAAACCGCGCGGTCATCTCAGCGGAATTGCTGTAGTCGTAGCCTGCCCCGGTGATCGGATATTGACCCGCGAATTCTCGCGCCACGTGCCAGATATCGGTTCGACCACTCAGGGTTTCCCCCTTGCCAAGCGCCCTCAGAACCGAGTCGACCACGACACCCCTGAGGAGCAAGATCGCCGTACAACCGATGGCGACCGCGATCCCGCCCAGGACGCGAAATACACCCCGTGGCCACAGAAGCCCGTAATAGATCCCCGGCAATATCGCCGCGAGCACAAGGCCCGTCGAAGAACTCGCCTTGTAGATGCAGAGTAGCGCCAAGGCGAGAGACACCAGCCACAGAGCCGTCGGACGCAACAAATCGCGGCCGGTGACGACAAGCACACCGAAGCTAACACCACAGAACTGACCCAGAACGTTCTTATGGTTATAAAGCCCACGCCATTCGCCACTGGAACTGGCTCCATAAACGTCTGTCCCCCCAGTGATCCCATAACGGGGCAGCAAGAACACGGTAAGGATATTCAAGACAAAGCTGGCGGCGAGCATATAGGCTAGGCAGCGCAAGGCTTGCTTCGGCGAGAGCCGCGTAAACACTCCAAGGACGGCGAAAACCGTGCCCAAATACCCCCAAAATCGCAAAATGCACAGCTTCACGTCTTGAGCCGTCACCAGCAACAACATGGTCAGGAGCAGGAAGGCGGCGAACGGCCAGCAACGGCGCAAGAGCGCCAACGCTCGGTTGCGGTCGTAGATGAGGACCGCCAGAGGAATCAGGGGAACAACATCGCTGATGTAGGAATAGAGGGGACTGACGCTATTTAGCAGGTTCGCTCCGGACGGGTTGGCCCCCGAGAGCAGCAGATACCAAGGCCCGGTCAACCAGAACATCAGCAGGCCCCAGCCGAACTTTTCCAGGGTGCTAACGGACGCGGAACGCTCACGCGCTACGGTGGAACGCCCCCGCGATACGGTCAAACTAGGCGGTTGGGCCATTCAGCTTTCCACTATATGCGTCGCCAGATGGGTTCCGAACTTCACCGGACCGACGCGATTGCACACGACCGAGGCGTATCGTCCAACTAACAGTTCACCGGGCCATTTTCCAGTAGGCGGCCCCGTCCGGATCATGAGCAATCTTCAGGCCAGACTGCGGCGGACTGGAGCGGGTCCACATCATTTTTACGTTCTTGGCTAACAAATTATAGGCAGGACCACAGCCTGGCCGCCGCCCGGCCTCATTGAGGCGATCGCGTTCGGATGAGGACACGCTTTGTTGCGACGCAAACTGAAAACCCTGGCCATCGAGCTGGAATCCCAGGGGATCTCGGTGTTCCGTCGCCTCGCCTACCTGGCGGCGCGGGACATCACCGACGAGATCGCGGGCGGGCCGATCCTGGTGGTCGCGCCGCATCCCGACGATGAAACCCTTGGCTGCGGCGCCACGATCCTGCGCGCCCGCGACCGGGGGCAGAGAGTCCAGGTGGTGATCGTCACCGACGGACAGGCCTCCCACCATTCGGCGTGGTTCACGCGGGATCAACTGGTCGCCCTGCGCCAGGCCGAGGCCATCGCCGCCTGCGAGCGCCTGGGCGTGGCGGCGCATGACGTGATCTTCCTGGGCTACCCCGACGGGGAGGCGCAACGCCATCTCGAAGAGGGCCGCCGCGCGATCAAGGCCGTGGCCGACGCCCTGGCGCCGGGGCTGATCCTCTATTCCAGCGCGCTCGACTCCCATCCCGACCACCGCGCCGTGGCCGCCATGGTCGAGCCCCTCGCGTACGACGCCCCGGCCGGCCGGCGGGTGCTCGGCTATCCGGTCTGGTTCTGGCGACTGCGGACCTGGTTCAAATTGGGACAGATGCTTCGCGGCCTTGGTCAGGTCAGTATTGTGCGGGTATCGACAGGGGATCTGATCGAACGAAAGCGCCTCGCCCTCGCCGCCCACCGGTCTCAGTTCGAAAATCTCACCGGCGAACCCGGATGGGAGGTGCTCAGGCCGAGTTTCGCAAGGCACTTCCTCGGGCCGAACGAGGTATTCTTTGAGCCGAAGGCCGGCCGATCGCCACCGGCGCCGAATTCGGCGGCGACGGGTTCGTGATTTCCACGCGATCATTGAGGATCGCGGTCAGGGATTCGGCCCACTGATCGGCGGTGTTGCCCATGTCCTGGGTGGTTTTCACCGCCCGCCGGCTCATGGCCGCGACCAGCCGATCATCGTGCAGCAGCCGGCGGATCTGTTCGGCGAAGGCCTCCGGATCGCGGACGTCGCAGCTGAGGCCGACGCCCCGCTCGACGATCTCTTCGGCCAGGAGAGCCTCCTTGGTCAGGATCACCGGCAGGCCGCTCCAAAGGGCCTCGACAGCCACCATGCCAAAGGGCTCCGGCACGCGGCTGGACATGATCAGCGCCCGGGCGCTGCGCACCAGGGGCTCGATCTCTTCCATCGACCGCCATCCGGAGAAGATGAATTCCGGGTATGCCTTCTCAAGCTCGGCGCGCATCGGACCATCGCCGATGAAGCGCATGGTCGCTCCGGCCAACCGCGCCGCGCGGGCGGCCAGATCGGGGCCTTTTTCCCGCTCCAGGCGGCCGACAAAGATGAATTCCTTGTTTTGTTCCGCGGGGATACGGTCCGGCGAGAAAGGACGGATCGGGTTGCGTAGCACCCGCATCGCGCTGGCTGGCAGATCACCGCGCACCAGATAGGGCCGCATGCCCTCGTGCAGGGTCAGCATGACCGGATGTTCGGCTTGGACGTCGAAAATCATCTTGCGCGACATCTGCCGCGCGACCCGCCAGATCTTGTGGGCATAGTTGCGGCGGTCGCAATTGGTCGCCAGGCACTGGACCGACATCGGCGTCAGCGGGCAGCTCGTGTCGCGCCTATAGTTCAGGTAGCCGCCATTGGGGCAGGCCATGAAGTAGTCATGGATGGTCATCACCAATCGGCCCCGCACGCGCTTGAGCGGCAGGAAGATCGAGGGCGACAGGATGTGAGACCAGTTGTGCAGGTGATAGACGGTCGAAGGCGTATCGTTCTTCGCGATCCATCGCGACAGCATCTCCGCCGCGCGGCGATTGAACAGCCCCCGCAGCCCGCCTTCCAGGCGCGCGATCTCTAGAATCGGCCGCTCGGCAAGGGCCACGACCTCAATGCCCAGGTCGGTCAGGAGCGGGTTGCGGCCATCGTCGCCAGTCACCAGGGTGACCGCGACGCCCCGCGCCCGCAGCGCCGTGGCCTCGGCCAAGGCCACCTCGGTGGCGCCGCCGCGAGCGATGGAGGTGTCATTGATGATGACAACGCGGCTGACCGACAATTTCGCCTTCCTCAAAGGAAACATGGTCAACCGTGCGACCTCTCGACACTTTCCGAGCAGTCAGCGCGTATCGGGGCGGACACGGAAAACACAGTGAGGGCGAGAAGCGCGGACGTCAATCTGGAGAGACTGTAGCTCATTTGTATCAATCCGGGTCAAAACGGCTTCGCAACTTCATCCCGCCCGGGCGCCCGCTCAGCGACGCCTGACAAGATTTCCCTTGGCTTACAATGACTCCGCTCGCCTGAATGAGCCGCGCGGATTGCATTCCAGCAAAGGTCACAGTCCAGCTACGCAGGATCGGCGCCAAACTGGACTGAGCCAGATAAGCGAGCACATATCGTAGCGGCTCAGCTACAAAGCCCCATGGGTTGTGTAGCCAAACAGAAGCGCCACACCCGAGACGAAAACACGCCCGCGACTGACACAAATCGGATCGCCCGAAACGGGACGCGGGGCAAGGCGGCGCGCCAAATCGGAGGCCAGGCCTCACCTCCCCCTTTTGCGCCCATGGGCGTTCATATGATCCACGGCGTTCCGCCCGGACCAAGCCCCGTCACAATTCCCCCAAAACGAGAGGCGCCGGAAACGTTTCCCGCCAAGAGCGAACCTTAAGACAGGCCGTCACCAGCCTGAGATAACAGGCTCGAATCTGGCAGATGTCAGCCACGGGAGCTGGTTTCTGAGGTTATTCGTCTAATCGGCGATCAACGGGTGGTGTAGGCCCGCCACGGTAAGATTTGTTTTGCCAAAGCCGTCGAAACTCAGCCACAAACGGTCTATTGCACCGCTTGTAAGCAAAGGATGTTCGTCCCTCGTCCATGTCCCGATCGAAACGCTTTGGCCTTCCGAACTCTTGGACTCGCCCCCGGGTTGGCGTTCGGTGGTAGCTCTTGACATGCAGCAGCATTTATTTCTTCCAGCGCCCTTGCGGGTCCGTCAGGAAGCTGGGAACCGAATGGCCGGCGCCACGTTTGGGTGGGGCTCCGCCCGTGGGGACGAGCGAACGAAGGTGCGGACTCAGAACTTGAGCTCAACAGGGACCGACACGTGGCCGGGGACGCCCTTTGCGTGAGTTCGCCCCCCGCATCGCCAGAATTGGCGGACTAAGTTGAGCGCCAGCTACGTCATCAATGGACGGTTTCGCGGGCGCGCGCCGACGGGCGTGCAGCGCGTCGCCAGCACGATTACGGCCAGGTTGACCGGGCACGCCACGGTGATTTCCCCCAGGCGCCCGCTCAATGGCGTCGTCGGTCATATGTGGGAGCAATGCGTCCTGCCCGGCCTCGTGGGTGACCGGCTGCTGTGGAGCCCCTGCAACACGGGGCCGCTGCTGACGGAAAATCAGGTCGTGACCATCCACGACGCCGCCGTGTTCGACTTCCCAGGATCCTTCTCCAATTCGTTCCGCGAAGGCTATCGCCTGCTCCTGCCGAAGCTGGCCCAGCGGGTGCGGCGCGTGACCACCGTCTCGGAGTTTTCCCGTCAGCGGTTGAGCGAGCACCTGAAGCTGGACGCCGACCGGATCGATGTCATCTGGAATGGCGTGGACTCCCATTTCGAGCCACAGCCCGAGGAACACGTCCAGACGGTGACCTCGGCGCTGGGGCTCAAGCCTCAGGAATATTTCGCGGCCCTGTCCACCATCGAGCCGCGCAAGAACCTGCAGCTGACCATCAACGCCTGGCAGCAGGCGCGGCAAAGGGCCGGATGTGGTCTGGACGAGATGAAGCTGGTGGTGGTGGGCGCCACGGGTCCGGCCAAGATCTTCGGGCGCCACTCGACCACCGCGGCGGCCGAGAACATCATCTTTACCGGCTACCTGCCGGAGGAACAGCTGCCCGCCGTGCTCGCCGGCGCCCGCGCGGTTCTGTTTCCGAGTCTATATGAGGGCTTCGGGCTGCCGATCGTCGAGGCCATGGCCTGCGGCACGCCGACCGTCGTCACCCGGCGGGGCAGCCTGCCGGAGGTCGCCGGCGACGCCGCCCTCTATGTGGACGCGATCGACCCCAGCGACCTGGCTGACGCCATGATCCGCCTGGCCCACGACGACGCGCTTCGCGCCGGTCTCAGCCAAAAGGGCCTGGAACGGGCGAAGCTGTTTTCCTGGGACGCGGCGGCGGCCCAATACGACGCCATCCTGTCCCGTTTCGCCTGAAGAGGGCAGCCGCCGTGAAAGTCGCCGTCATTCACTACTGGCTTGTGGCCATGCGCGGCGGCGAGCGCGTGCTGGAGCGCATCCTGGCGATGTATCCGGACGCGGACCTGTTCACCCACGTCTATGATCCCGACGTCCTGACGCCGATCATCAGAAACAGGACCATCAAGACCACCTTCATCAGCAAGCTGCCGGGCGCCCGGGTTCACTATCAGAAATACCTGTCACTGATGCCCCTCGCCCTCGAGGAGCTGGATCTGAACGACTACGATCTGGTGATCAGCTGCGAGGCGGGGCCGGCCAAGGGCGTCATCCCGCGCCCGGATTCAACCCACGTCTGTTACTGCCATTCGCCCATGCGCTACATCTGGGACCAGTACCATACCTATAAGGGCGCGGCGGGACGGGCGGCGCGCTTCATGATGCCGACCATGTCGCATCTGCTGCGGCAGTGGGATGTCGCTAGTTCAGCGCGGGTGGACAGCTTCGCCGCCAACTCGGAATTCATCGCCGCCCGGATCGAGAAATATTATCGTCGGGACGCGACGGTCGTGCATCCTCCGGTCGATGTCGAGGCCTTCTCCGCCGCGGCGACCACCGATCTGGATGACGCCTTTGTCTGGATCGGCCAGTTGGTGCCCTATAAGCGCCCCGACCTGGCGGTGGAGGCCTTCAATCGCCTGGGCCTGCCCCTGGTGGTGGTCGGCAAGGGCGGCGAGAAGAAGCGGCTGCAGGCCATGGCCGGGCCCAATATCAAGTTCGTGGACTCCCTGTCCTTCAAGGACCTTTGCAACCTGTGCGCCCGGTCCCGCGGGCTGATCTTCACCTCCAAGGAAGACTTCGGCATCACCCCGGTGGAGGTGATGGCGGCTGGCCGACCGGTCCTGGCCTTCGGCGAGGGCGGCGCCCTGGAAACCATGGCCGAAAACGTGACCGGCCTGTTCTATTACGAGCAGACCCCCGAGGCCCTGGTCGCGGCGGTGGAAGATCTAATCCGGTGGATGCCGCATTTCGAACCCGCGGCCGCCCAGGCCCACGCGCGGCGGTTCTCCCCCGAGATGTTCGACGCCAATTTCAAGACCTTCGTCCTTGAGGCCCAGTCCCGGCAGCGCGCCCCTGGCCGCCCCCTCAGACCCGACGCGACGCCCCTGGCCCTCGCGCCCGGCACGGAAGACTAGAAGAGAGCCCTTCGCCCGTCAGCCGTGGCGCCGGTCAGCCGTGGCGCTTGCGCCAGAGCCGGTCCACGATCGCCATCATCTTTTCCGTGCGGCTCTCATAGGTATTGTCCTGGGCGGCGGCCAGGCGCTTTTCCAGCGGCGGCCCGCCCCCCGCGACCGCCTCATCCAGGGCGGCGGCGAAGGCCTCTGGCCCATCACAGAAGGTTGCCACCTCGCCATAGCCACTGAGGGCCGGCAGGGAGGTCGCCACCACGGGCAGGCCCGCGGCGAGATACTCGAAGAACTTCATCGGGAACATCGAGCGGGTATATTCATTGGCCAGACTGGGCAGGATGGCGACGTCCATGCCCTTCAGATAGGCGGGCAGGCTGTCGTAGGCGCGGCCGCCCATCAGATGGATGTTGTCGCACCCCTCCAGCAGGGAAGCATCCGTCCACGGATCGCCCTCCCCCACTTCGCCGATCATCACGAACGACATGTCCGGCCGGCTGTCAGCGACCGCGCGGATCAGGGGCAGATCCAGCTTGTAGCCGGAGATGGCGCCGACGAAACCGACACGCGGGCTGGGGATCTTTGCCAGATCGTCCGGCGCCGCCGTCTCGGGCGCCCGGGCCTTGGCGAAGTGCTGATAGTCGGCGACGTTGGGGAAGAAGTAGGTCTCCGGATTGCTGGTCCGGTGCATCTCATAGAGGTTGGGCGCGGTGGTGAAGATCACATCCGCCCGCCGGGTCAGCTCCGCCTCCGCCGTCAGGATCGCCTCGCGGGGCATTCCGGGCTGGGCCTTGATATCGTCCACGGCGTGATAGACCAGAAAGTCGAAGCGTCCGGTGTCGAACAGTTCGGTGGTCAGGGGCGAATAGGCCCATAGCAGCCTGGGCTTCAAACCGGCCATGGCGCTGCCCACCGATACCCCGAAGGACAGGAGCAGCCGGTTCAGCCAGCGGACCATCTTCAGATTATGCAGCGGCACGAGAACCGGCGACCAGACCCAGATATTTTCCTGGACCTTTCTGGGCGCGCGAAATCCACGCTTCAACCGCCGCCAGATCCGGCTGAGATCCCGGTGGGTCGCCGTGGGACGGCGCAAGCCCAGAGATTCTATATAGAGAACCCGATGCCCCCTACGGGCCAATTGAACGGCGACGTGCTGCTTATTGGTCCAATAAGGATTGTCCCAATCCGCCGTCGACACCATCAAAATTTCAGCCAGGCCTGCGGTTGAATTCATCGCTTTTTGTTTGGAACAACGCTCGTGCGGCAATGCTGACACCTTAATCCGCACGGAAACGATCGGTCCGTCGCTACCCCTTTCGCTGGATGGCTATTGCGATACGAACCGCCCCGCACACCGAACCCTATCATAGCATTCTTCAAGGGTCGCTGTCTGCCGGGCAAGATCGAAACGCGTTTCCATGAGGTTGCGCGCGCCCCGTCCGAGTTCCCCCCTCAAGATTGGGTCTGTGAGAATTCGCCCGATCCGCTCGGCGAGTGCGCCCGTGTCCCGCTCCGGCGCCAGAAATCCCGTCTGGCCGTCAATGACCGCCTCGGGAATGCCGCTGGTGTCGGACGCCACCACGGGCACGCCCATGCCGCCGGCTTCGAAGATAACCGTGGGCAGCCCTTCCGAATCGCCACTGGCGGCGGTCACGCTGGGCACGGCGATCACCGCCGCCCGCGCCATCCAGCCAACGGTCGCCTCGTGCGGCTGCCCGCCGAGAAAGGTCACGGCGCCCGCCAGGTTCAGACGGGCCGCCTGAGCCTCGAGCTGACCGCGCAGGGGGCCATCCCCGATGATCACCAACCTTGCCCGCGGCTGGCGCTCGACGACCTGGGCCATCGCCTGGAGCAGATATGCGGTGCCCTTTTTCTCGACCAGGCGGGCCACGTGAACCACCAGGCCAGGTTGAAATTCCGCCCCCGGTGAAAAGCGCTGAAGATCGATCCCGATCGGATGAACGATGGTCCGATCCTCGGGAAAGCCCTTCTTCAGGGCGGCCCGGCGGATGAACTGCGACACGCTGAGGAACAGGGCGCCCTGACGCCGCAGGGCCCGGCGGCGCAGGACGGCGGCGATCAGGGCTGGTCGGCCCGAGCGAAGAAAGACCGCATCGCGGGTGGTGACGTCAAACCCGTGCAGGGTGGTGACCAGGGGCACGCCCAACCGCCTGGCCAAAGGCAGGGCGTGAACGGCGTCGATGGCGAAATGGGCGTGCAGGACATCGATCCTGCGCCCCGCGAGGGCCTCAACGAACGGCCCAGGATCCCCGAGGGCCAGGACCCTCAGGGCGGTGAGCGCCCCGCCCTTCGGGATCGCCGCCTCGGCCCCGGCCGGGATATCGCCGAACCGAGTGCGTCCGATATAGAGCGGCCGATAGCGCGAATAGCGTGCGACCTGGGCGGGGATGAAGGTCTCCGACCGCTTGAACAGCTGAAGGCGAAAAACGCCGACGACGGGAAGATCCGCATCCGATGCGCTCACGAGCGTTCCTCCTCAGGTCGCCGTTTGCCCATCAGATCCTCGAACAGCTCAGCATAGCGCCGCGTCATGACCTCATAGCTGAAATGCTCTCGCACAGTTCTTAACGCCCCCAGGCCGAGACGTTCGCGCAAGGCGGGCTCGGCGCAGCGGGTCAGGCGATCGACCAGAGCCGGGGTGTCTCCCGCCGGAAACAGGAAGCCGTTGACCCCGTCCTCGATGATCTCGGAGGCGCCGCCGATATCCGACATGACCATGGGCGCGCCGCTGGCCATGCATTCCAGGGCCGACAGGGACAGGGTCTCGATGGAGGTGCTGCAGATCACGCCCACGTCCATGGCCGCCAGATAGGGCCTCACATCCGGCTGCATGCCGGCGAACAGGACGTAGTCGCCGAGCCCCAGGTCATGGACCAACTGCTCGATGGCGGGGCGCTTGGGGCCATCGCCGACCAGCACCGCGCGAGTTGGAACCCCGGCGGCGCGCAGGGCCGCGACCGCCTCGACCAGTTGCTGGTGGTTCTTTTCATAGCGGAACACGGCGCTGAGGCCGATGACATAGTCGCCGTCGGCAAATCCCAGCCGCTCCCGGGCCGCCCGGCGCCCGGCGGCGTCCGGGGGCGTGAAACGCTCCACCTCGATGCCGTTGCGGATGAGTTCGACCCGGCGCGCCCGCAGCCCACGGCCCAGCCAGATCTTCTGCTGGTTGACGCTGATATAGACCAGAGCGCTGGCCAGCCATGTGGCGGGCATGAAGGGTGCGGTGCGGATCCAGCCGGCCACATTCTTCACGTCGGTGGAATGAAACACCACCACCGTGGGGCAACGCACCCGGCTCAGCGTCAGGGCGGCGCGGATGGCGACGGTGGCTATCTGATTGACGGTGACGATCAGATCCGGGCGCTCCTCGTCCAGCACCCGGGCCAGGGCCCGCCACGTACCAGGCTTGAACATGCCGGCAAGGCCGAGCACGCGGATCTCGGCGGCGAGGTCAGGAGAGGCGATGGAGGCGGAAACCCCTTGGCTGAGCCCCAGCACCCGGAAACGAAACCGGGATTTCAGGGCGCGCACCAATCCCACGGAATGGCGCTGGGCGCCGCCGACCAGCAGATCTTCCAGAACGAACATCACCGTCCCGCCGCGCGCCGCCGTCGCGACGGGTTCGGCCAGGGGGGGCGCCTCGGAGGCGAGAGATGTCATCGGCGCCCCGTACCCGCGGCCTTGAGGTGACCAGACAAACCCCAAGGTTCAGCTTGCCCGAAGGGGGAAATGCGCTCGTGCTTCAACCGTTCCATGCCCCTGCCTACTCCCGAGCGGCATTGTGGAAAGTCTTTGAAGGCGTTCGATGAAGCAATTTCTCGAATAGCGCGACATATTGGCGACCGCTGTAGTCGAGCGAATAGCGTTCGGGCAGCGCGCTGGCGCGTTCCGACGAAGTTTTCGTGACGTCCAATATCGCCGCCGTCGTCGCCTCCACATCCGCGACCGGCACGCGGACACAGGGCAATTCCTTATCGCCTCCGTTCGGGGTCGTGATCACCGCAAGTCCGCTGGCCAGGGCCTCCAAGAGGGTGATCGGAAGCCCCTCCACCCGCAGGGTCGGAAACAGGAAGACGTCGGCGGCGCTCAGATGCGCCGGGACCTCGGCCCGCGGCACGCCCCCCAGCATGATCGCCTTACCCTCCAGCCCCCAGTTGGCGATCAGGCTTTCAAGCTCCGCCTGATACGGTCCCGCCCCGGCGATCAGATAGCGAAGCTTGGGATCCACCCCCAGCGCCCGCCGAAAAGCGCTCAAGCCCACCAGCAATCCTTTCTGGGCGTGCAGACGGCTGAGGGACAGGATCACCCGCGCGTCGGGCGCAAGACCCATCTGATCGCGAAATCGCGCCCTGGCCAAGGGATCGAACTGGAACTGTTCGGCGTCGACCCCGTTGCTGATCATGACCGAGGGTGTCGCGCCTATCAGCAGCCGGGTCGGCCAAGTATGAAACTGGCGCTCCACCGCATCCCCGATCGCCACCACCGCGTCGAACCGACGATAGATCCGGTCCTTGAACACCAGCCAGTAGAGGTTCTTGAGCAGACCGACATAGGCCTTGGGGGTCCGTTGGCGCAGCTTGGAGACGATTTCTCCGGAGGAGGTCCCGTGGGCCTGGAACACAAAGGCCTGGGCCCGGGCCGGGTCGCGAACGCCGACCAGGGCGTTCGCCGCCGCGCTGACCCCCAGCACAACATCCGTGGTCCCGGCGTATCGGGCCGCGAACACCGCCGCCGAACCCGTCCACCACGCCTTGGAATAGCGCCCGGGCGGGGCGGCGACGGTGTGTATGGAAACCCCATCGACCTCGCTGTGCTCAGGCAGGTCCGGGTGGGACGTCGTCAGGATCGTGGTCTTGTGGCCAAGCTTGGCGAACCGCCGCGCCAGATCCCATGCGGCGGACTCCATCCCCCCCGACGCATGAACCGGCAAGGACCGAGCGACCACCAGGATGTTCAGGCTCAAGGTTTGGAATCCCGGCTAGCGGTGGACAGGTCCGGATACCTCGTCTTAGGTTCGCCGGGAAACCCTTTATGCGGGACAGGCCCTTGGCGCCCATGAAGTCGGCAAAATCCCTGATGTCTCGCCCGCCAAAGCCTGGACGGTTCGCGCTCCGACGCGCCCGTCCGCTGCTTTCGACCGTCGTCGCGGCGGCCCTGCACGGCAGCGCCGCCATCGCCGCGGCGCCCCCTGCTCCCCTGAGCCTGGGCGCCTGCAAGCCGACCTTCAATGACGATTTCAACGACCTGAGCGCCTCGGCCTGGGGGCCAGGAACCCGCTGGATCGCCCATACCCCCTGGAACGGCGACTTTGGCGACGCCCAGTTCTCCGATCCGCGGCCAGGCTTTCCGTTTACGATCGAACATGGCGTGTTGCGGATAGAGGCCCGGAAGGGGCCGGACGGAACCTGGCGCTCGGGCCTGTTGTCCACCACGGACGCCCACGGAAACGGATTCGCCCAGACCTACGGCTATTTCGAGATGAGGGCTAAACTGCCGCCTGGAGAAGGGGTCTGGCCGGCCTTCTGGCTGGTGACCGCCGATCTGAAAGCCGATCCGAGAATCGAGATCGACGCCATTGAGTATTACGGCGTGATGACGGACAAATACTTCGTCACCACCCATGTATGGCACAACGATAAAACCCTGACCCACTCGGAAACCCAACCGGTCGCGGTCGGCGGCGGCGCCCTTTCCCAGGCGTTTCACACCTATGGCGTCCTCGTCGACCACGACTGGATCGTTTACTATCTGGATCGTCAGGAGGTCCTGCGCCAGAGGACCCCGCCGGAACACACGCGGCCCATGGGCGTCCTGATTAACCTGGCCCTGGGTGGCGGCTGGCCCAGCGGGAATGCGCCAAGCCCTTCCTATTTTTATGTCGACTACGTGCGGGCCTATCCGATTCCAGCCACCTGCGCCGGAACGTCACGCACCCCGTGAGTTAACGGTTGGACGCGGCCCGACGGCCGCCCAGAACCTCACCTCGCATCATGCAACGCGGCGGGGGATTCAGCGCGCTGAAGGGCCCGCCGCGCACGCGCGCGCAGACGTCGCAGGACCGGCACACGCCTGACGCATTACCCCTATAGGACCACCGAGTTTGTTGGCGAGGGGGAGTGCGACGCGCCATCAAGGCCTTGAAGCCTAAGGGATCGCGGTCAACCCGCGCCTGTCAGGCGACGAGACTTGAAAGCTTGGCCATGACGCATGGAAACCCGGCAACAAGCTAAACAATATATTATTGTTGAATCGATTTTAACCGAGCAAATTGGCAACCATCGAGACAATACATCAACAGTATAATCGTCGTTTTGAACGCTTAACCTTAACCGTATAGCCCTGATTCACATTCCATTAGCGCTAATATGTCGCAATTTTTATTTACCAATTTTTTTAGCCGCAGTTTTATGTAAATGGGATGAAATTCAGTCAACTTCACCTCTGAAATGGCTCAGCTCATGTCCCAAGCTATCCGCACCTCGGATTTCACTGGCGCCCTCGGGGTGAATACACACCTATACGTCACAACCAGTCAGTATTGGGACGGCGGCACGGTGCTGGCCGATCTGAAATATATCGGAATTTCGCAGGTCAGGGATGCCGTCGTTAGCGCCACAAACACGGGGCAGGCCAGCTACGCGCAACTCGCTGACGCCGGGATCAAATTCGATTTTCTGTTCACCAGCACCACAGCGATCAGCAGTGGCCTGTCGCAGGTGGACAGCTTCATCTCCGCGCACTCTGGATCGGTTGTCGCGATTGAAGGTGTGAATGAAATCAATTTTACACCGATGCTTTACTCGAGCCTTTCAGGCACATCGGCAGCCGTCAGCTACCAAGCGGACCTATTTACGGCCGTCCATGGCGATACGCTGCTCAACGGGATACCCGTATTCAACTTCACGGACACCACATCCGGTGTGGCCGGATTGGCGGACTACGCCAATACACACTCCTATGCCGCGCACGGAGCTGAGCCCTATGCGCAGCTGCTTGCCGATCTGAAAACGCAGCAAGCGGCCATGACCGGCAAGTCGGTGGTGCTCACCGAAGCGGGTTACTCTACCCTTCCAACCGCCGGCGGCCTTGGCGGCGTCGATTATGCGACCCAGGCCAAGCTGACGTTGAACTTGATCATGGACGCCACCAAGCTCGGCTATAAGGAAATTTATCTCTACCAGTTACTCGACAGCACCGACCCGACCAATTCCGATATCCAGGCACATTTCGGCCTCTTCGACGCCAGCGGCGCCGCAAAGCCCGCGGCGGTGGCGTTGCACAATCTGACGTCCATCCTGGCCGATACAGGCTCGACGGCGTCAACCTTCACAACGGGCTCCCTGAACTATTCGCTGACCAATA
The DNA here is from genome assembly GCA_031291685.1 of Caulobacteraceae bacterium. Classification (GTDB taxonomy): domain Bacteria; phylum Pseudomonadota; class Alphaproteobacteria; order Caulobacterales; family Caulobacteraceae; genus Poindextera. Next base: position 35,987 of record JARLIP010000105.1, read on the forward strand.
TGCCCAGCACCGCCAGCTCGCTGTTGCTGGAGAAATCTTCAGGCGCATACGACCTTGTTCTGTGGAATGAGCCACAAATTTGGAATAGCACGACCAATACCGCCGTTACCGCCGCCACATCCACGGTCACAGTCAACCTTGGAGGCACCTACGCCACGGTCGATGTCTATGACCCCCTGACCGGCACGACCGCAGTTGTAGAGGCGCATAATGTCAGCCAGATCACGGTCTCGATCAGCGACCACCCCCTGATCATCGAGGTCAGCCAAGCCTCCACCGCCGCGACCATCGTTAACAATCCCCTGACCGTCACGGGCGCCCATGTCCTATCCGGCGGCGCGGGAAACGACTACCTCAGCGATGCGGTCGCCAATGGCGCCGCGATCACCATGGCTGGCGGCGCGGGAAATGACGCCTATGTGGTCAGCAACAGCAATGATGTGATCATTGAGAAGCCTGGTGAAGGCACTGATACAGTGCTGTCCAGCGTCAGCTTCACCCTACCCGCTAATGTGGAGGTTCTGACCTTCACTGGCAGCGCCAATGTAGTCGGCCGCGCCAACGATGGCATTTCCACCCTCACCGCCAACAGCGGCAACGATACCCTCTATGGCGGCGCGGGCACGAGCACCCTGATCGGCGGCTCCGGCCAGACCACCATGATCGCCGGAACCGGGAGCACCACCTTCATCGGCGGAACCGGACCCGACACCATGATCGGCGGTTCGGGCCACGCCTACTTCGTCGTCAACAACAGCAACGACATCGTCCAGGCCCAGGCCAATGGCGGCTATAACA
>JARLIP010000106.1 GCA_031291685.1 Caulobacteraceae bacterium
GACCCGCCCGAAGCCTCGATCCCCGGCGCCATGCGGGGATAGAGAGTGGTGGCGCGATCGTCGTCGATCAGGGTCATGGAGCCCTTGACCAGACCTTCCGTGGCCAGGAAGTCCTCGGACGCCGGCGCGATGACGTCGACGATGGCGTTGCCGATGGCGGCGACGTCGTAAAGGGTGTTCATGGGCTTACGGAGATCCAGGCTTGAGAAGGCGGCGGAGTATAGGGATGGCGTGGCCCGTGACAATGCGGAGCGGACTTTAAGATGCGACTGTTGATTCTCACCCCGGCGCCGGACGAACCGAGATACGCCAGGATCTCCACCCAGTGGATGGATCGATTGGCCGCACCCCTGGCCGGGGCCGGCCTGGAGGTTGTTTCGCGCCCCTGGACCGAGCCGGGGGACCTGAGCGACGTCGAGGCGGTCTCGCCTCTCTTGACCTGGGGTTACCACAAGCGCCCCGACGACTGGAGCCGGCTGCTGGATCAGCTGGCCGCGACCGCCCCCCGGGTGATCAATCCCGCCGAGGACCTGGCCTGGAACACCCGCAAGACCTATCTGGCGCGGATCGAGGCCGCCGGGGCGCCGGTGGTCGCGACCCTGTTCGCCGAGCGCCTGACCCCGGCCCTGATCGAAGAGGCCCACGCGCGCTTCGGCGAGACGATCATCGCCAAGCCCCAGGTCTCCGGGGGCTCCTTCGAGACCGTGCGCCTCACCCCCGGGGCGGATCTGTCCGGGGCGCCGCGAGGACCGGTCATGCTGCAGCCCTTCCTACCGGCTGTAGCCGAGGAGGGGGAGCTGTCCCTGCTCTATTTCGGCGGACGCTTCAGCCACGCGGTGGGCAAGGTGGCCCAGGCGGGGGATTTCCGGGTCCAGTTCCAATATGGCGGAACCTACGGCGCCCTGACCCCGCCGCCAGAGGCCCTGGCCGCCGCCGAGGTGGTGCTGGCCGCGGCGGCCCGCCCCCTGACCTACGCCCGGATCGATCTGATCCGCGACACCGAGGGGGTTCTGCGCCTGATGGAGCTGGAGGCCATCGAGCCGGACCTCTACCTGGACCTGGCCCCGGACGGCGGCGCGGCCTTCGCCCAGGCGGTGGCCGCGGCGATGGGGTGAGGGCGGCGCAAACTGACCTGCCTCTGCTCCCCCGTTCCAACGGGGGAGCTGTCGGAGTGAAACCCCGACTGAGGGGGCGCTCGGACCGTTCGTAGCGCCCCCACCGTCACGGGGCTTCGCCCCGCGCCACCTCCCCCACATCGGCGCGCGAAGTAGGGGAGGAGATGAACCGGACCCCTTCCGCGAATTGACTTGAAAATTGGACGGAACCGTCCATTTTATCCTGACCACGTCCAGCGTAGGGCGTTTTGATCGTCGGGGAGTAACGGGCGTGGCGGGTAGGAGACTGGTTCCGTGGATCGGCGGGGGCGTTGCGGCCCTGGGCCTGATCGTGGGCGGGGGGCTGTGGTGGACGGATCGCCAGACCTTTGAGAGCACCGACAACGCCTTCGTCGAGGCCGACACCGCCCAGGTCAGCTCCCTGATCAGCGACCACGTGGCCGAGGTCCGGGTGGCCGACAACCAACGGGTGGCCGTCGGCGAGGTGCTGGTGCGGCTGGACCCCACCGACTTCCAGGATCGCCTGGCCCAGACCCGGGCCAATCTGGCCGCCGCCCAGGCCGCGGTGAAGAGCGTCGACGACAAGGCCTCGCTGGAGACCTCGATGATCGCCGAGCGCGCCGCGGGCGTGGCCAGCGCCCAGGCCAGCGCCCGCACCGCCGACCTGGACATGAACCGCTATGGCAAGCTGGCCGCCCAGGGCTGGGTTTCGGACCAGGGGCTGCAATCGGCCCGCTCCCAGGCCCAGCAGACCGCCGCTGGGGTCGATCAGGCCCGGGCCAGCCTGGAGGCCGAGCAGCGCAGCGCCGCCGCCCTCACCTCCGCCCGCGCCCAGGCCCTGGCCCAGGTCGAAGCGTCCCGCGCCGCCGTGCAGCAGGCCCAGACCGATCTTGAGCGCACCGTGATCCGCGCCCCCATCGACGGAGTGGTGGGCGCCCGCTCGGTGCGTCCCGGACAGTTCGTCCAGCCCGGCGTGACCCTCCTGGCGGTGGTTCCCCTGGGCCGAGCCTATGTGGTGGCCAATTTCAAGGAGACCCAGGTGGCGCGAATGCGCGTCGGCCAGACGGTGCAGATCCACGCCGACGCCTTCCGCCAGCCGATCACCGGCCGCATCGACAGCTTCGCCCCGGCCACCGGCTCCGAGTTCGCCCTGATCCCGGTGGAGAACGCCGTGGGCAATTTCACCAAGATCACCCAGCGGGTTCCGGTGAAGATCGCCCTGGACCCTGGCGCGCCCCTGGTTTCCGGCCTGAGGCCGGGCCTGTCCGTGGCGGTCAAGGTGAACGTCACCGGCGGCGCCGGCGCCCGCTTCGCCGAGGGCGCTCCGGAGCCGTTGCATGTGGCCCGCGAGGGCGGCCTCGGCGCCGACCGCTAGGGCCATGAACAAGCCGCTCTCGCCCCCGGCGGCGACCGCGCCCGCCCAGACGCCCACACAGGCGCCGACCCAGCCGCCAGCCGGCGCGGGAAACATCGCCCAGCCGCCCCTGAAGGCCGACGGTCAGATCGACTGGGTGCGGCTGTTCATCGGTTTCGGTGCCATGGCCCTGGGCCAGTTCATGGCCATGCTCGACATCCAGATCGTGGCCTCGTCCCTGCCGCAGATCCAGGCGGGGACCGGCGCCAGCGCCGACGAGATCGGCTGGGTGCAGACCGCCTATCTGATCCCCGAGGTGGTGATGATCCCCCTGTCGGGCTACCTGTCGCGGCTGTGGGGCACGCAGAAGCTGTTCCTGCTCTCCTGCGCCGGCTTCACCATCATGAGCGTGCTGACGGGCCTGTCCTCCAGCATCGAGCAGATGATCATCACCCGGGCCCTGCAGGGCTTCATCGGCGGGGCCATGATCCCCACCGTGTTCGCCATCGCCTTCACCGCCTTTCCTCCGGAAAAGCGCCTGACGGCGGGGACCATCATGGGACTGATCGTGTCCCTGGCGCCGATGATCGGTCCCACCCTGGGCGGACACCTGACCGACCTGCTCAGCTGGCGCTGGCTGTTCTTCATCAATGTGATCCCCGGGATCGCGGTCCTGACCCTGGTTTGGCGCTACGCCAATTTCGACCGGGGGGACCCCAGCCTGGCCCAGGGTTTCGACTGGTTCGGCCTCGTCACCATGGCTGTCTTCCTGATGAGCCTGCAGTATGTGATCGAGGAGGGGGCCTCCAAGAGCTGGCTGGCGGACGACCGCATCCTGTGGCTGACGGTCCTGGCGGGGCTGACCGGGGCGGCCTTCATCTGGCGCCAGCTGACCTACGCCAAGCCGATCGTCGAACTGCGCGCCTTGGCCGACCGCAATTTCGCCGTGGGCATGCTGATCAATTTCTCCAATGGCGCGATCCTGTTCGGCGGCTCCTTCCTGCTGCCCCTGTTCCTGGGGCGGATCCAGGGCCTGACCCCGGCCCAGGTGGGAACCACCATGCTGGTCTCGGGGGTGGTCACCTTCATGATGGCGCCCATAGCCAGCCGGGTTGTGCGGATGTTCGACCCCAGGATCGCCATGGTGTTCGGCCTCAGCGTCACCGCCTTCGGGGTCTGGTCGGGCCATGGGGTGACCAAGGACTGGGGCTACTGGAACTTCGCCTGGCTGCAATCGGTGCGTTCCTTCGGGGTGATGATCGCCATGATCGGGGGACAGATGAACGCCATGAGCACCCTGCCCCCGCAATTGGCCAAGTCCGCCTCCGGCATCCTGAACCTGGCGCGCAACACCGGCGGCGCCGTGGGCCTGGCCCTGCTGTCCACCAACCTGACCCAGCAGACCGCCTCGCATATGATGGACCTGAGCGCGGCGGTGAGCCTGTCCAGCACCCGGGCCCAGGCTATGCTGGCGGGGCTGACCCAGCGGATGGCGGCCATGGGGGTGGCCGATCCCGCCGGGGCCGGGCGCAAGGCGTTTGACGGCCTGATCGCACAACAGGCCCAGGTCCTGGCCTTCGGCGACGGCTTCGCCCTGATGACCGTCACCTGCCTGGTGGCGGCCGTGGTGTCCCTGCTGGCTCGCCCGGGGCCGGGCATGACCGTCGCCCGCCCGCCCCAGGACTCCCACTGATGCCCCGCATCGCCGGACAGATCGACCAGGCCAAGTCCGAGGCCATGCTCGACGCCGCGGGCGCGGTGATCGCCGAGCGAGGCTTTGGCGCGTCGGTGGAGGCCATCGCCCGACGGGCCGGGGTGTCGAAACAGACCCTCTACAACCACTTCGGCGGCAAGGAGGGACTGATCCAGGCCCTGGTGCGTCGGCGGGTTGACGTGCTGACCTCGCCGCTCGCCGAGGGGGCCGCGGGGGGCGATCCAGAGACGGTGCTCACCGCCTTCGCCCGTGTCCTGATCGACGCGACCCTGTCCCCCGCCAAACTTTCCGCCCTGCGCCTGGCCATCCAGGGGGCGGTGGAGGTGCCGGAGATGGGCAGGCTGATCTATGAGGCCGGCGCCCAGACCAGCCGCTCGCGTCTGGCCGACTATCTTCGCGGGGAAACCCAGGCCGGACGTCTGGCCGTGGATGATCCCGAGGAGGCCGCCGAGCTGTTCGCGGCCATGACCGGCGGCCAGAGGCTCAGAGGCCTGCTGGGCCTGCCGGTGAGCAACGATCCGGCCAGCGTCGCGCGCATGAGCCGCGCCATCGCCCACCGCTTCGTGCGGGCCTACGCGCCCTGAGGCGGGCGGATCGGGTCACCCGGGCTTGCGCGACCGGGCGCCTTGCGCATTTTCCTTTCGGATCGGGCATCACCCTGCCGCCGAAAATGGGCTAGAAGCCGCCTCCATGACCGACACCTCCAAGAAACCCGGCTGGTTCAAGCGGCTCACCGAGGGCCTGTCCCGCTCCTCGCGGCAGATGACCGAGCAGGTCGTCACCGTGTTCGGCAAGAAGCCCCTCGACCAGGCCATGCTCGACGAGCTGGAAGAGATGCTGATCGAGGCGGATCTGGGCCCCAATGCCGCCGCCCGGGTCACCGAGGCCTTCGGCAAGGCCCGCTTTGGCCGGGAAGCCAGCGAGATCGAGGTCAAGGAGGCCCTGGCCGAGGCCATCGGCGCCGAGCTGGTGGAGCGGCAGGGCCGCTTCGAGCCCCTGTCCGGGCCGCGCCCCTATGTGGTGCTGTTCGTGGGGGTGAACGGATCGGGCAAGACAACCACCCTGGGCAAGATCGCCGCCGACCTCACCGGGCGCGGGGCCAAGGTGCTGGTGGTGGCCGGCGACACCTTCCGCGCCGCCGCCGTCGAGCAGCTCAAGGTCTGGGCCGAGCGGGCGGGCGCCAGCTTCATGTCCCGGCCCACCGGGGCCGACGCGGCGGGCCTGGCCTATGACGCCTATGAACAGGCCAGGACCGAGAACTATGACGTGGTGCTGATCGACACCGCCGGGCGGCTGCAGAACAAGTCCGGCCTGATGGACTAGCTTCTGAAGATCGTTCGCGTGCTGAAGAAACAGGATCCCGACGCCCCGCACGAGACC
>JARLIP010000107.1 GCA_031291685.1 Caulobacteraceae bacterium
GCTGCTGTCGGACCGTCAGGCCGTCCAGTTCATGATGGCCGAGTGCGCGACCCAGCTCTACATCTCGCGCCTGATGCTGCTGCACATCGCCTACAAGGCCGAGAAGGGCCTGGACCTGCGGCAGGAAAACTCCATCGCCAAGGTGTTCCTGGCCCACATGGTGCACAAGGTGGTGGACACCGCCATCCAGCTGCATGGCGCCCTGGGCTACAGCCAGGACACCCCCCTGGCCCGTTGGTACGCCTCGATCCGCTCCCAGCGGCTGGTGGACGGGCCGGACGAGGTGCACCGCTGGACCGTGGGCCGCAATGTGATCAAGGCCTACCAGCAGTTCGGCACCACCGCCTCGGCGGCGGGGGGCGATCTGATCTAGGGGGAAGCGGAGGATTGAAATTCCTCCCCTTTTGGGGACTGCGACCGCCTCGAAACACCTCTCCCATAGGGAGAGGAAGGGGCCCGCGCCGCAGGCGTGGGAAGGTGAGGGGTTAGGGACGGTTCAGGATTGATCTGAGAGACCTTACCCCCTCATCCTCCCATTTCCGCGAAATGGCCCCCTCCTTCTCCCCACGGGAGAAGGAACATAAAGCCGTCTCGAACCACGCGCGCGCCCCTACGGCGCGGGCTCGCCCTTCCACAGTTCCAGGCCGTCGGAATGGACCCGTTGGAAGCCCTTCCAGACCGTGATCGGCGCGGCGCCGGGGCTGTAGGCGCCGTAGGGGCCCGCCAGCCTGGCCGGCCAGACCGCGTCGTTGGAGCGGGGCTCGGTGACATCCAGATAGGCGCCCTTGGCCGTCTCGCCCTTCACATAGAGGTCGAGGAAGGCGGTGATCATGTGCAGGTTGATCCCGATCAGCCGGTCCCGCCGCCAGACCGGATCGGCGAACCAGTCCAAGGCCCAGAGGCTGTCCATGTCCTCCGGCCCTGGCGGGTTCATGCCGATGGAGTGGTTGGCGTTCTCGAACACCAATAGGCGCCGGGGCGCCCCCGTGGCCTGGTCGAACACCCCCCTGACCCCGGCGAAACCCACCACCCCGTCACGGTCACCCGCGATCAGCAGGAGGGGCGTCTTGATCCCGGCCAGGGTCTTGGACGTCCAGGCCGGGGCGCCGCCGGCGCCGCTGAAGGGGGAGATGGCCACCACCGCCTTGATCCCGTCGATACCAGCGTCCGCCCGCTCGGCCCCGCCGGGCAGGTAGGGGGCGATATAGCGGGCCGGCAGGGCGTGAGCGGCCAGGCCCTCGGGATCAAAGCCCCCCGCCGCCTGCGTGATCACTCCATAGCCCCCCATGGAATAGCCGATCAGCGCCACCCGATCGGCGTCCACGAGCCCGGCCAGCAGGGCGTCGTGGCCCCGCGCCCCGGCCTGGATCTGATGGGCGACGAAGGCGTCGTCCAGGGGCCGGCGCAGCAGCGGCCCGGCGAACCCGGCTGGGTCTCCATAGGGCGGGTCGCGATGGCTGATCCCCACCACCACATAACCTTTGGAGGCGAGGTTCTCCGCCACCCAGGTCATGGCCTCGGGCGCACCGGCATAGCCATGGGACAGGATCACCAGGGGGAAGCGGCCTCCCTTGACCGGGGGAGCATTCGCCACCGCGATCCCCTCGGCGCTGTAGCGCACCGGCGGGTCGCTGGGCTTTTCCGCCGTCACGGTCCCGGCGTAGCGGGTCCGCGGGGCGTCCCTGGCCGGCGTGGCCGGATACCAGATCAGGATCGGCAGGACCCGGTCATCGACGGGCGCGGTCCCCGTGGCCTTGTCCAGATGGGCCAGGTCCGTCTGGTTCGGCTGGACCAGTTCGCGCCGAACCAGGCCCACCTCATAGGGCCCGAGCCGGGCCAGTTCCGGCGCGTCTATGGAGGGGACGCTGGGCGGCTGGGCCAGGGCGGGCGGCGGCGCGCCAAGGCCCGCCCAAAGCGCGGCGGCGGCGATCAGGGCGGCGGCGGGACTCGGCATTCGCGGCAAGGGAGGCTCTCCTTCCGCTCATCCCCGCGAAAGCGCATATGCGCTTTCGCGGGGATGAGCGGGTTGAAAAAGGCTAGAACTTGACCTTCACCCGCGCGCCGATGGTGCGAGGCCGGGCCAGGGTTTCGCGATCCCCCGCCTGATAGATCTTGTAGTAGGTGGCCCGGCCGATGTCGGTGACCTTGACCCCGTCGGTGAGGTTGTTGCCGAACACCCCAAACTCGTAGCGGCCGGTCTCGAAGGCGACGGCGGCGCTGACATTGTTTGAGGCCGGGATGTAGGCGAAGGTCGAACTGGGTCCTGTCACCGTCAAGCCCCCCCCAACGCCGATCGCTGTCGCATTGGAGTCAAAGGTGGTCTGCTCCTTGCCGCGATACTGATAGCTGACCTGGGCGTGGAGCACGCCGCCCTCCATCGGATGGTCGTAATAGGCCGCCACCGACGCCGTCCACTTGGGGAAGTAGGGGGTCTGGTCGCCATTGAAGGCGCCCACGGTCGGGATGTTCCCGTTGGCGTGGGAGTCGTTGTAGGAGAAGCTGCCGTTCAGGGTGATCTCATGGGTCAGGCGGAAGGTGGACTCCACCTCGATCCCGCGGCTGGTGATGGCGCCCTTGTTGTCGGTGAAGAAGTAGGAACAGTTCAGCAGAAGCCGGGTCTGAACGTCCTTCCAGTCGATCCAGTAGGCGTCGGCGTTCAGGGTCAGGCGGCCATTGGCCAACTTAGCCTTTTCCCCCACCGAGTAGCTCCAGAGGCTGTCGGGGCCGAAATGGTCCGGCGCCTTTGGATAACCGTAGGACGCCAGATTGGCCGCGCACTGCCCAGCAATGCCGGAGTTACCGATCGGCACCGGCTGGTTGGCGCCGCCATAGCGGAAGCCCTTGGCCGCCTCGGCATAGACCATCATGTCGTCATTGATGTGGTAGGAGGCGTTGAAGCGCGGATTGAACCCGTTGGATGACTGCTTGGCGTGCTGGGTCAGGGGGACATGGTCCACCACGCCATAGGTTCCGCCCTCGAACAGATAGTATTTTTCCGAGTAGTCGAAGTAGCGCACGCAGGCGGTCAGATCGAGCTTGCTGGTCACATGCCAGGTGTCGTCGGTGAAGATCGAGATCTGGTGCTCGGTCTCGTTCTGCAGGCCGGAGAAGATGTCGTTGGTGTTGAAAGCGCCGTCGATCGTCTTGGAATTATAGGGCCCGGTGAAGGGGTTCACATGGTTCAAAGAGTTGAAATAGTTCTCGTAGGACAGGGTGTCGAAGCCCGGCACCGGTATGTCCTGATAGAGGTTGCGGCGCTGTTGCTCGTAGAAGGCGCCCACGGTCCATTTGACCGGCCCGTCGTTCTTGGACACCAGGCGCACTTCCTGCATGAAGTCGTGCACCTTGTTGGTGATCGAATAGTGCTCCGCCGGGATCGCGTTAGCCACCGCCTGACTGTAGGAGGCGGGCTGGGTATAGAGCGGATAGGCGCCGGCGCCCACGGGCAGGCCGGAGCCATAGTCCTGGAAGAAGTAGCCGATGGTGGCTTCGGTGCTGGCGTTGTAGCCGATCCGCCGCCAAGTATAGGCGCTGGAGGAGACCAGATCCGCGAAGCCCAGGTCATAGTCCCAGTTCAGGGAATACATCTGGAAACTGTCCCGGGTGCCCTCGGCCGAGTTGGTCGAGGTGGTGTAGGCCGAAAGGCCGCTCAGCCCGGAATTCAGACCATAGGCGTGGCTCTGCTCGAAGGTGTAGGCCGCATCCACGGTCAGCTTGTCCGTGGGGGTCCAGCGCAGGGCGATCCGGGCCTGGGTGGTGCGGTTGAGGTTGGCGTCCTTCTTGTTGCGAAGGCCGATATTGTCGATGTAGCCGCCGTCCTCGCCCTGATAGACCGTGGCGCGCAGGGCCAGCTTGTCGTCGATCAGGGGCACATTGACCATGCCGCGCACATTGTAGCTGCCCGAACCGTGCTCGGTGCTGGCCCCGCTGGCTTCCAGGGTCCCGAAATAGCTGTGGGTGTTGGGCTTGGCGGTGACGAAGCGGATGGTGCCGGCCATGGAGCCCGCCCCATAGAGCGTGCCCTGCGGCCCGCGCAGCACTTCGACCCGCTCCAGGTCATAGACCTTCAGGTCTGGGGTCTGCCCCTGGAGGGAGATGGGGGTGTCGTCCAGATAGACCGCCACCAGAGGCCGGTCGGAGGTGTCCGAGGTGCGGTAGGCGCCCGTGGACAGGCCCCGCATGTCGATCTTGTTGAAGCCCGGCGCGCCCTCGGTGATCGACAGGGACGGCGCGTACTTGGTCAAGTCCGTCAGATTGCCCTGGCCGGCCTTGTCGATCCGATCGACGTTCACCGCCGAGATCGCCATGGCCACCTTTTGCAGGGACTCCGCGCCGGAGCGGTTGGCCGTGACCACCACTTCCTGGATGGTGGTTGAATCGCTCTTTTCAGCGGGGGCCTGGGCCGCCAGGGCCGCGCCCCGGCTGAGGGCCACGGCGCTGACGCCGGACACCAGCAGAACCGCGAGCCGCCAGGCCTTTGCGTCCCGGCGCGACGCGCCCGCCTTGGATTGCAACATATGGTGTCCCCCTCTTGTGCAGTGACCTTGAGGCGCTCAGCAGCGCCCGCCCCGACATCAATCGTGTCGCGTTGGCCGCGGCCTCCGACATTGGGAAACCGTCTGTTCACGACACCTGACCGGGATCACGATCCCCCTGCCGGCCCAAGGCAGAAAGTCGAATTAATGGATGGCGCCATCCAAAAAAGTCATTCAAGCGGGCCAGGTCCATGACCGACTGGCGCTCGACCAGCCAGAGCCAGGGCTTTTGCGGCTCAATTCCAGGGACTTGTGGAAATGACTGAGCCCAGCCAGCTTCATGACCTGTCGCGTCGCCAGACTCTACACAGGAACCGGCGGTCCGCCGCGTCAACATCCTGAGGCTTCAGGCGCCCCGGAACTGGGCGCCTGGGATCAGGACCGCTGAGCCGGGGCCGCGGGATAGGCGTCCAGCACCGGACCCAGGGCGTCCTTCAGCGGGCCCAGCCAGGGCTCAAACCCACGCCAATGATCGACCCCATCGGTGAAGATCGGCCGGCGCACCTGTTCGGAACTGGCCGTGCGCACCGCCCGGTCGGTCTCGTGGAAGCGCAGGCACTGGGGCTCGAAGGGCAGACCGCAATAGTCAAGCAGGCGCCGCACCTCGCCTTCCGGGTCCCGCACCATCTCCTCATAGATCACCCGATGGACCCGCCCGGGCAGGACCGCGTCGAAATGGGCCATCAGGGCGACATAGTCGGCGTAGTGGCGGCCGATATCGCCCAGGTCGTAGCTGTAGTTCTGCCCTTGCGCGAAATGCTGCTTGAACAACGACAGGCCGCAGCCCAGGGGATGGCGGCGGGCGTCGATGATCCTGGCCTTGGGCAGGATCAGGTGGATCAGGCCCACATGCATGAAGTTGCTGGGAAACTTGTCGATGAAGAACGGCCGGCCCAGCCGGCGTTGAACCCGGGTCCGCTCAAGATAGTCCTCCCCCAGGGTGGCGAAATCCGCCAGCGGCAGGGCCGCCAGGGACTCCGGAAAGGCCGGCGCCCCGCCTAAGCCCCCCACCGCCGCCCGCCGGGCCACGGCGGTCAGGTCAAGCAGCTCCATGGTCCCCTCCACCGCCGAATGGCTGGCCAGGATCTGCTCGATCAGGGTCGAGCCCGACCGGGGCAGGCCCAGGACGAAGATCGGGTCCGCCGCCGCGGCGCCCACCCCGGCCCGGGCCTCCAGAAAGCCCTCCCCGAAGGTGGCGATGGTGCGGCGCACATAGTTGGCGTTGCCTTCGGCGTCATAGGGGGCGGTGGTCCGCCGGGCGGCGTTGCCCAGGGCGTACTGCTTGAACGACGACTCCAGGGCGCCGGCGTCCTCCAGCCCCTTGCCCAGGGCGAAGTGCAGATAGGTGCGGTCTTCATGGCTGAGGTCCGGCGCGGCCAGCTGGCGTTTCATCGCCTCGATGTCGACCTCGGTGAAGCGGACGGTCTTGAGGTTGGCCAGGCTCCAATAGGCCTCGCCGAAGTCGGGTTGCAGGGTCAGGGCCTGGCGATAGGCGGTGACGGCGTCCCCCCGGCGGCCGATGGTCTTCAGGGCGTGGCCATAGCTGAGCCAGATCCCCGGCTGGTCGGGGTTATTGTCCAGGACCGCCTCGAAATCCTCCAGGGCCCCGGCGAAGTCGCCGGTCTGGGCCAGGAGGGCGGCCCGCAGATTGCGAAAGGCGACAGTCCCCGGCGCCTGGCGCAGCAACAGCTCCACCTGGGTCATGGCCTCGGCGGTGCGCTGCTGGCGATGCAGGACGATGGCGTAGTTGTAGCGGGCGGGCATGAAGCCGGGGGCGGTCTCCAGGCCGCGTACCAGCAGCTGCTCGGCGTCCCCCAGCCGGCCCAGGCGAATGGCCGCGTCCGCCAGCATCCGGCCGGCGGCGACGTCGGTGGGATGCAGGTTGAGCTGGTCGCGCAGGACCTGCTCGGCCACGTCCATCCGGCCGTCGAACAGGGCCCGGGCCCCGTCCAGCAACAGAGGATCGTCGATCGAGCCGCGCACCCAGCGCCCCTGGGCGGCCTCGGCCCCGGCCATGTCGCCGATGATCAGCCTCTGATCCCCCAGGGCGTGCCAGGCCAGGGGCGAGTCGGGGTCCAGGCGGGTGACCTCGGTCAGGGCCTCCAGAGCCTCCAGGGTCGAGCCGAGGCTGGCATGAGCCATGCCCAGCTCCATCCGCACCGCCGGTGAGCGTGCGTGGCTGACCGCCAGAGTCAAAAGGATGTTGCGCGCGCCCAGGGCGTCGCCGCCCCGACGCAGGGCCCCCGCCAGCAGCATGAGCGCATCGGGATGGCCTGGAGCCACCCGCAAGATCTCCCGGGCCTGGGCCTCGGCCAGGTCTGGCCGGCTCGCCAACAGGCCGCCAGCATGGGCCAGGGCGCTGGCCACGCTGCCGACGCGCTCGTCGAAGGTTGGACTGGCCAAGGGGCGGTCTCCGGGCGGGACATGAGGGCCGCGAGCGCCGGGCGGCCTCGCGGAATCGTCGGGGGCGTATGGTCGCGACCAAGGCCCCGGCGTCAAGCCGGGCGCGCCCGCACGGCCCAGGTCAATCCCTAGGCGCCGTCCGCCAAAGAGCTTGGCCCCGGCGCCCTTGAATTGCGCGCCAATCGAGCCCCCAATGGATCGCCTGGGGAAGTATTTGCCAAGCTTTTCCAGGGGCTGAGTGGGCCTTCGCTCATTAAACTGATGGCCGTATCGCAAAAAGGCATTTGAGACCGATCGCCCTTGCCCTCGACAGTCACCCCAGGATGAGGAATTCGCAGACCATGGCGCAGGCCGAACCACACGGCCCGATCGCTGGGCGCCCCGCACCAGCTATGGAACACCTCTCCCAGAGGGCGCCACGGCGTTCCCGCAACTGGACGGGGGCCAGCATCTTACTTTCTCCCCTTGTGGGAGAAGGAGGGGCCCGGCCGCATGGCGGACGGGAGGATGAGGGGTCGCGCCGGCCACGACACCACGCCTCCATCGCCCTTGTAAACGCGCGCGCTCACCACGGCCTGAGAAACCCCTCATCCTCCCATGGCTTCGCCATGGGCCCCTCCTTCTCCCGCAAGGGGAGAAGGGATTTTCGGGCGCGATGATGGGCTTGCGCAACAACGACGGCAGTCCCCTTCATCCCGCCGTTCCCGACCTCGCCGACCAGGCCCTTCGCGGCCGGATCGACCGCCGCAGCTTCCTGCGCACCGTGGCCTGGCTGGGGGTCAACGTCGCCTCCGCCGAGGCCCTGCTGGGGGTGAGCGCCTGCGCGCCCGAGCCCGCGGCCTCGACAAAGAACAGAATTCGCTTCGTCTGCGCCGTGCAGCAGATGAGCGATCCGGCCCTGACCACCTGGATCGAGGCCTCGAACCTGTTTCGCAACAGCCTGGAATTCCTCACCGAGGTGGACGCCGACAACATCACCCGCCCCTACCTGGCGGAAAGCTGGAAGCCCTCGGACGATCTGAAGACCTGGACCTTTCGCCTGCGCCAGGGGGTGAAATGGTCCAATGGCGATGCCTTCACCGCCGACGACGTGGCCTTCAACATCAAGCGCTGGATCGATCCCAAGTCCCAGTCGGTCAACCGCACCACCTTCTCGGTGATCCAGGCCTTCGAGAAGATCGACGATCACGGCTTTGTCCTGCACCTCAGCCGGCCCGTCTGTTCCCTGCCCGAACAGCTCTACGCCTTCACCTGCCCGATCCTGCACCGCCGCTTCGAGGCCGAGGGCGGCGACTGGCCCAAGAACCCGGTGGGCACCGGCCCGTTCGAACTGGTGGAATACGACGTCAGCCGCTCGGCCAGGTTCCGCCGTCGCCCCGGTTATTGGGGCGAGCCGGCGGCGGTGGAGGAGATCGACTATATCGACCTGGGCACGGACGTGGCGACCCATGTGGCGGCCCTGGCGGCGGGTCAGGTGGACATCCTTTACCGCGTGACCATCGCCGAGTTGGATCTGGTCAAGCGCCTGCCCAACGCCCGCCTGCTCAGCGGCCAGGCGGCCCACACCCTGGTCATGCGCATGCAGCCGGACCAGAAGCCCTTTGACGACAAGCGCGTGCGCCAGGCCGTGGTCGCCGCCGCCGATCCCGCACAGATGCTGAAATTCGCCTATCGCGGCCTGGGGGTGGTGGGGGAAAACCACCATGTGGCGCCCTTCCAGCCCGACTACGCCCCCCTGCCCCGGCAGACGCGCGACGTGGCCAAGGCCCGGCGGCTGTTGGCGCAGGCCGGTCACCCCAATGGGATCGACCTGACCCTGACCCTGGGCAACACTCAGGGCCGCTGGGAGCAGGACACCGCCCAGATCCTGCAACAGAACTGCGCCGAGGCCGGCATCCGCATCAAGCTGAATGTGATCCCGGCGGCGGAATACTGGTCGATCTGGGACAAGACCCCGTTCGGCCTGACCTACTGGTCCCATCGCCCCCTGGGGGTCATGGTGCTGGACTTGGCCTACCGCGCCGGGGGCGGCTGGAACGAGAGCCACTTTTCCAATCCGGCCTTCGACCACGCCCTGGACGAGGCCATGGCCATCCTCGATCCCCACGCCCGCGCCGCCGCCATGGCCAGGGCCGAAGCGATCCTCCAGGACGAGGCGATCATGGTGCAGCCCTACTGGCCACAGAAATTCACCGCCGTCTCCGACCGCGTCCGCGGCCACCGGGTGCACCCTTCCGACTTCTTCCGCATGGACCGGGTGGGGATCGTTTGATGGGCGGCACGTTCGGCGCGGCGGCGAGCCCCCTCCACCGCTTCGCGGTCCCCCTCCCCCAAAGGGGGAGGAATGGCTTCGCGCTGACCTTTTTCAAATTCCTCCCCCCTTGGGGGAGGGGGACCATGCGAAGCATGGTGGAGGGGGCCCGCGCCGGCGTCACCCCATGCTGAAGGCCGCCCTCCTCAAGCTGGGCGGGGCCGCGGCGACCATGCTGGCGGTGTCGTTGCTGATCTTCGCGCTGCTGGAATTCAATGTCGAAGGGGTCGCGGCCAAGGTGCTGGGGCAGTTCTCGACGGCCGACCAGCGCCACGCCTGGCTGCAGGCCAATGGCTATTTCGATCCCTTCGTCCTGCGCTATCTGCGTTGGCTGGGGGGCTTCGTCACCGGGCGCTGGGGGACATCGACCTATTATCACGCCGACATCCTGCAGCTGATCCGTCCCCGGCTGGCGGCCTCGGGCCTTCTGGGCGGGGCGGCCCTGGCGGTGACCATTCCCACCGCCCTGATCCTGGGAGTGGCCGCCGGCGTGCGGGAAGGCTCGGGCCTGGACCGGCTCCTGTCCGTGTTCGCGATCCTGTCGACCTCGGTTCCCGAATTCGCCTCGGCGGTGTTCCTGTCGGCCCTGTTCGTCTTCAAGCTGGGCTGGCTGCCGGGGGTCAGCACCCTCAGCTCCGGCCCATCCTTGCGCGAACTGGCCCTGCCGACCCTGGTCCTGGCCATCTCCGCCTCCGGCTATATCTCGCGCATGACCCGGGCCAGCGTGGCCGAGGTGATGACCTCGCCCTATGTGCGCACCGCAAGGCTGAAGGGCGCGTCCATGGCCCGGATCATCCGCGGCCATGTGCTGCGCAACGCCCTGGTCACCCCGGTGACCGTGATCATGCTGCAGATCCCCTGGCTGCTGTCCGGGGTGATCGTGGTGGAGGTGTTCTTCGCCTATCCGGGTTTCGGCACCCTGCTCTATCAGGCGTCCATCAACAGCGACATCTATCTGATCGAGGCCTGCGCCATGGTCGGGGTGGTGGTGGTGGTGGCGAGCCAGATCGTCTCGGACATCCTCTGCGCCTGGCTCAATCCGCGCCTGGCCATGACCGGGGGGCGGCCATGACCCGATATGTCCGCGCGCCCATCCTGATCGGCGCCGTGATCGTCGGCGGCTGGGTCCTGGTGGCCCTGCTGGCGCCCCTGATCGCCCCCTTCGATCCGCTCAAGAGCCTTGTGGCCCTGGCCTCGCCGGGCGCCCGCGCCCCCGGCGGCGGGGTGTTCTGGATGGGCACTGACTTTCTGGGCCGGGACATCTTCTCGCGGCTGATCTACGGCGCGCGGCCGGTGATGACGCTGTCCGCCATCGCCACCCTGACCGCCTATGCGGTGGGGGTCTGCGGTGGCATGGCGGCGGGCTATCTGGGGGGCGTGACCGACGCGGCCCTGTCGTTCCTGGCCAATGTGATCCTCTCCTTCCCGGTGCTGGTGATCTTTATCGTGATCATCGTGGCCCTGGGCGCCTCGCCCCTGAACGTGGTCATCGCCGTGACCTTCGCCAGCGCCCCGGCCATCTTCCGCATCGTGCGGGCCATCACCGGGGACCTGAAGAGCCGGGACTTCGTCGCCGCCGCCATCACCCAGGGCGAGAGCCTGGGCCATATCCTGCTGGTGGAGATCCTGCCCAACGCCACCAGTCCCCTGA
>JARLIP010000108.1 GCA_031291685.1 Caulobacteraceae bacterium
CGGCGAAGCTGTCGCCGGTCTCGTCGGGCTCGCCAAGGCCGAGCTCGCCGGCCGATATCGCCTCGACCCCGTGGGGCGCCAGCAGTTCGCGCATCTCGGCGAGCTTGCCGGGATTATGGGTCGCGATCACGAGCTGGCCGGTGATTCGACGATGCATGCTTTCAGTCTATGCCAGTGCCGGCGGGATTCGACATCACGCCACGGCCATTTTCTGCAAATCCACCAGCCGCGCCACGCCCTTGCGCGCCAGCGCCATCAAGCTAAGAAATTCGTCCTGCGAGAACGGCGTTTTCTCCGCCGTGCCCTGCACCTCGATGATGCGCCCGTCGCCGGTCATGACGAAATTGGCGTCGGTATCGGCCTCCGAATCCTCGGCGTAATCGAGGTCGAGCACCGGCGTGCCGTTATAGATGCCGCAGGAGATCGCAGCGACATTGTCGCGCAGCGGGTTGGTCTTGATCATGTTGCGCGCCTTCATCCAGCTGATGCAGTCGGCGAGCGCGACCCAGGCGCCGGTGATCGAGGCGGTGCGGGTGCCGCCGTCGGCCTGCAGCACGTCGCAGTCCACGGTGATCTGGCGCTCGCCCAGCGCTTCCAGGTCGACGGTGGCGCGCAGCGAGCGGCCGATCAGGCGCTGGATCTCCTGGGTGCGGCCCGATTGCTTGCCCTGGGCGGCTTCGCGGCGGCCGCGGGTATGGGTGGCCCGGGGCAGCATGCCGTATTCCGCCGTCACCCAGCCCTGGCCCTTGCCCCTCAGGAAGCCCGGCACGCCCTCGTCCAGGCTGGCGGTGACCAGCACCTTGGTGTGACCGAAGGTCACGAGGCAGGAGCCCTCGGCATAGCGGTTGACCCCGGTTTCCAGGGAAACCACACGCAGGATGTCGGGTTGACGTTCGGAAGGCCGCATGGGGAAGTTCTCCAGGAAATCGGCGCGCGCTTGCGCAAGTCGGCGGCGCGCTTATCCTAGATCGGGACCGGCGCGTCCATGACTCTTGGCCGCGCGCCTCCATCCTGTGATCTGAAAGAAAGTTTCGCCCGCGCCCAGATGAACAGCCTGATCCACCCCGCCGGCCGCTCCCCGACCCTGGCCGAACTGGACGAGCGCGCGCGCGATATCTTCCGCCGCGTGGTGGAATCCTATCTGGAGACCGGTGATCCCGTGGGCTCGCGCACCCTGTCCAAGGGCGGTGTGCATCTGTCCCCGGCCTCGATCCGCAACACCATGCAGGACCTGACGGAGCTGGGCCTGTTGGGGGCGCCCCATGTCAGCGCCGGCCGGGTGCCGACCCATGCGGGCCTGCGCCTGTTCGTCGACGGCCTGATGGAGGTGGGTGATCTCAGCGAAGCCGACCGCCGGGACATCGACGCGAGGCTGTTTTCCCGGGGGCGGGGGTTCGACGAGGTGATGAACGAGGCCAGCGCCCTGTTGTCGGGTCTGGCCGGCGGGGCGGGCATCGTGGTCACCCCGGTGCGCGAGGCCGGGGTCAAGCAGGTGGAGTTCGTCGCCCTGGGCGCGGATCAGGCCCTGGCGATCATGGTGTTCGAGGACGGCCAGGTGGAGAACCGCCTGATGCGCCGGCCCCTGGGCCTGACCCCCTCGGCCCTGCAGGAGGCCTCCAACTTCCTCAACGCCCGTCTGGCCGGCCGCACCCTGGCCGAGGCCAAGTCTGAGATGAGCGGCGAGCTGGAGCGGGCCAGGCGGGAGCTGGACGAGACCGCCGCCCGGCTGGTGGAGGATGGCCTGGCCGCCTGGAGCGGGGGCGGCGAGAGCATTGAGCGCAGCCTGATCGTGCGGGGCAGGGCCAACCTCCTGGGCGACAGCCACGCCGTGGCCGACCTGGAGCGGGTGCGAATGCTGTTCGACGATCTGGAGCACAAGGAGCAGCTGATCGGGCTCCTGGACCACGTGCGCGACGCCCAGGGGGTGCGGATCTTCATCGGCGCGGAAACGCGGCTGTTTTCGCTTTCGGGTTCCGCTGTGATCGCGGCGCCCTATATGACGGGCCAACAGAAGGTGCTAGGCGCGATCGGCGTGATCGGGCCGGCCCGGCTGAACTATGCCCGGGTGATTCCGCTGGTGGACTACACCGCGCGGGTGCTCGGGCGCTTGTTGAACACCTGAGGGAATTGACATCATGACCGACGACGTCACGGCGCCCGCCGATCAGGACATCGAGGCGGGCTCTCCCGCTCCGGTCGAGGACGATCTGGAAGCCACCCTTCGCGCCGAGATCGCGCAGCTGAAGGAACAGATGCTGCGGGTGGCCGCCGATGCGGAAAACACCAAGCGGCGCACCGAGCGCGAGGCCAATGACGCCCGCGCCTACGCCATCCAGAAGTTCGCCCGCGATCTTTTGGGCGTGGCCGACAATCTGGCCCGGGCCATGCAGCACGCCCCCAAGGACTCGGAAGACCCCATGGTCAAGAACCTGGCCGTTGGCCTGGAGATGACCGAGAAGGAACTCCTGGCGGCGTTCGAGCGTAACGGCCTCAAGCGGGTCGATCCGCCCCGGGGCGCCAAGTTCGATCCGAACTGGCACCAGGCGGTGATGGAGCAGCCGGCCACGGACGTCGTTGGCGGCGCGGTGCTGCAGGTGCTGCAATCGGGTTATGAGCTGTTCGGCCGCATCGTGCGTCCGGCCATGGTGGTGGTCTCGGCCAAGGGCTCCACGGGCCCGGCGGCCACTGAAGCCCCGCCCGCCAATCCCTATGCCAGCCCCGAGGGCGAGCCCGACGGCGCCGGCGGCGCCGTGGACCGCACGGCGTGATCCTGACTTAGGCGCGCCCAGACCTTTGCGGGTCGGGCGCGCTTCGATCCGTCGCCGACTTTAAGTCTCCAGCGAACGGCCCCGGGTTTCCGGCAGGAAGAACAGGGTGGCCACCACGCTGAGGCCGGTGAAGAATACCGGATACCAGAGCCCCGCATAGATATTCCCCCGCGCCGCGACGATGGCGAAGGCGCTGAAGGGCAGGAAGCCGCCGATCCAGCCCGTGCCGATATTGTAGGGCAGGGACATGGCCGTATAGCGGATGCGGGTGGGGAAAAGCTCGATCAGGCAGGCGGCCAGAGGGCCGAACAGGGCGGTGGCCGCCACCACGAACACCAGCATGATGGCGAACATCCGCCAGACGTCCATCCGGGCCGGGTCGGCCTTGGCCGGATAGCCCGCGGCTTTCAGGGCCGCCTTGATCCGGGCCTCGACCGCCCCGCGCACGGCCTTGACCCCAGCCTTGGGCAGGCCCTTGGCGCTGGCGGAAGCCACCACGGTCTCGCCGATCCGCACCACGGCCACCGAGCCGGCGGGCGCCGCCTCATTGGCGTAGGAGACCCCGGCATTGGCCAGGAAGCTCTTGGCGATGTCGCAGGAGGAGACGAAGGCGGCCTTGCCCACGGGATCGAACTGCAGGGCGCAATCGGCCGGATCGGCCACCACCCTGACCGGGGTGTGGGCGGCGGCGGCGGCCAGGGCGGGATTGGCGGCCTGTTCCAGGGCGTGGAAGCCGGGGAAGAAGCCGGCCATGGCCAGGGTCATGCCGGCCAGCATCACCACCTTGCGGCCGATCCGGTCGGACAGCCAGCCGAACAGGATATAGAGCGGCGCGCTGGCCACCACCGCGCCCATCAGCAGCAGGTTGATGGTGGCCGGGTCCACCTTCAGGAACTTCTCCATGAAGACCTGGATGTAGAAGAAGCTGGTGTACCAGACGGCCCCTTGAGCCGACATCATCGAGAAGAAGGCCAGCAGCACCAGTTTCAGGTTCGGCCATTGGCCAAAGGCCTCGACATAGGGGGCGTCGGAGGCCTCGCCCGCGTCCTTGATCCGGCTGAAGGCCGGGCTCTCGTGCAGCTTCAGCCGCATCCACACCGATATGGCCAAAAGGCCCATGGAGACCAGGAACGGGATGCGCCAGCCCCAGTCGCTGAAGGCGGCCTCGCCCAGAATGCGCCGGCTCAGCCAGATCACCCCCAGGGCGCCGAACAGACCAAAGGCGGCGGAGGTCTGCACCCAGCTGGTGTTCCAGCCACGGTTCCTTGGGGAGGAATGCTCGGCCACATAGATCACCGCGCCGCCATACTCGCCGCCCAAGGCGAAGCCCTGGATCACCCGCATCAGGATCAGCAGGATCGGGGCGAAGATCCCAACCTGGGCATAGGTGGGCAGGACGCCGATGGCGAAGGTCGCGCCGCCCATCAGGGTGACGGTCACCAGGAAGGCGCCCTTGCGCCCCAGCTGGTCGCCGATGCGGCCGAACACCAGGGCGCCGATGGGCCGAAAGGCGAAGCCGACCCCGAACAGGGCCAGGGCGGCGATATAGCCGGCGGTCTCGTTGAGCCCGGCGAAAAAGGTCTTGGAGATGACCTGGGTCAGGCTGCCGAAGATGAAGAAGTCATACCATTCGAACGCGGTTCCGGCCGAGGACGCCGCGACCACGACCCCCATGGGCGTCGGCGCATGCGCCCCCGTGTGCGCCGAAGCTTCGGCCATATCCGCATCCCCCATTTTTATTTGGTCTAACATCGGCGAGATGGCGCGGAAAGCTAGCCGCCCCGGGCCACGAACCAGCCGTTCTTGAAGCCGGCTTCGGACTTGCCGTAGAGGAAGGGCTCGCCCTCCGGGGTGGTCAGGCCGCCGCCGGCGGCGGCCAGCACCGCGTGGCCCGCCGCGATGTCCCACTCCATGGTGGTGCCATGGCGGGGATAGAGGTCGGCGCCGCCCTCGGCGATGACGCAAAGCTTGATCGAGGAATCCATCGCCCGGCGCTCGGTGAAGCCGTACTGGGCCTTGAGGACGTCCGACTGCTCGGGCTTGAGGGTGTGGCTGCTGAGGGCGACCACGGTCTCGCCCCGGGGGCGCACGTGGATCGGCGCGCCCGCGGTCTCGCCGAACTGGCGCTTGAAGGCGCCGCCGGGGCCGGTGAACCAGACCTCGCCGGTGGGGGGACAGGCCACGGCGCCGGCCACCGGGACCCCGTCCTCGATCAGGCCGATATTGACGGTGAAATGGGCCTCGCCCCGGACGAAGGCCTTGGTGCCGTCCAGGGGGTCCACCAGGAAGAAGCGCCGGGCGATGGTCAACGGCACGCCATTGGCGGCGGAGGCTTCCTCGGCGATCACCGGGATGTCGGGGAAGGATTCGGCCAGGGCCGCGAGGATCAGGACCTCTGCCCGGCGGTCGGCTTCCGTCACCGGACTGTCGTCCGATTTGACATCCACCGTGACACCGCTGCGCCACAAGGGCAAAATGACGCCGCTCGCGACCTCGACGATCTGTGCGAGGCGTGCGCCCAATTCGAGTTCCTGGACCTGATCCTGCTTCATCGGGCCTCTCTGACATGGGGGGGCGGTTTGCGAAAGCGGCAAATCAGGTCACCTATTCCGTCCCGAAACGACGTTGAACCATGACAGATCCTCTCTCCACCTATCCGCCGCCCATCCCGCCGCAACCGGCCAGTCCCCTGATCGGGGAGCCGGCCGCTGAGCCGCGGGCCAAGGCGCCCAAGCCCGCCGAAGCCGTCGGCGCCAGCGAACTGGCCGCCTTCCTGGCCGCGCGGCTGTGCCATGACTTCATCAGTCCGGCGGGGGCGATCGTCTCGGGCCTCGACCTTCTGGAGGACCCCTCGGCGCAGGATATGCGCGAGGACGCCATGAGCATGATCGCCGCCAGCGCCCGCAAGCTGGTGGCCCAGATCAAGTTCAACCGCGTGGCCTTCGGCGGCTCCCAGGCCGCCGAGGTGTTCGACACCCGCGAGCTGGAAAATCTGGCCCAGGGGGTGTTCGCCGACACCCGCGCCAATCTGGAATGGGGCTCCCTGCCCCCCGGCCTCGACAAGGCCCCGGCCAAGAGCCTGCTCAATCTGGTTCAGGTGGGCGCGGGCGCCCTGCCGACCGGCGGGCTGGTCCGCGTCGATGTGGCCGAGGATGACGCCCATACCGAGGTGGTGGTGCTGGCTTCGGGCCGCGCGCGCCTGCGTTCGGAGGTGCTGGAGGGCCTGCGTGGGGACCGACTCAGCGACGGCCGCACGGGCCACTGGGTTCAGGCCTATTACCTCAACCGTCTGATCGACGAGGCCGGCGGCGTGCTGGAAATTGAGACCGGCGAGGCCTCCGTCACCCTGCGGTGCCGCTTTCCCCGCTGATCCCGGGGTTTCTTCGGCCACCCACACCGTCCCTTAACCAAGAGCTCTTTAAAAAACGCGGATCGCCTAGGAGCGCAATCCGTGAAGACCTGTCTGGTGGTCGATGACAGCCGAGTGATCCGCAAGGTCGCTCGCCGCATTCTCGAGGAGCTCGGCTTCGAAGTCGCCGAGGCCGCCGACGGAATGGAGGCGATGGCCTGGTGCCGCACGGCCATGCCCGAGGCCATCCTTCTCGACTGGAACATGCCCCTGATGGATGGGCTGGAGTTCCTGCGCCAGCTGCGCAAGGAGCCGGACGGCGACCAGCCGATCGTGGTGTTCTGCACCGTCGAGAACGATCTGGAACATATCGCCCTGGCTCTGGAGAGTGGGGCCGACGAATACATCATGAAGCCATTCGACGGGGACATCCTGTCGGTCAAGCTCATGGAAGCGGGGGTCTTGGCATGAAGTCCGAAGATCTCGAAACCGTCCGCATGGTGGTGCACGCCCGCTCCGGCGTGGCCGTCGACATCTCCAAGGAATACGCCATCGAAAGCCGGCTGGCGCCCCTGGCCCGCCGGGACAGCTTCGCCGATGTGGGCGAGCTGGTTCAGGCCATTCGCGCCCGTCGGGACGAGGGTCTGATGTGGTCGGTGACCGAGGCCCTGATCCAGGGCGAGACCTGCTTCTTCCGTGACCGCGAGCCCTTCGCCCTGTTTCGCGACGACATGCTGCCGGCCCTGGCCGCCCGCGCGGACCGGCCGGTGCGGGTGTGGAGCGCGGCCTGCTCAACGGGCCAGGAGCCCTATTCCCTGGCCATGATCGTGGACGAGGTGGCTCCCCGTTTTCCCGGCCTGAAGGTGGAGCTATTCGCCTCTGATTTGTCTGAGCGGCGCCTGGAGAAGGCGCAGTCGGGCCTCTACACTCAGTTCGAGGTGCAGCGCGGCCTGCCGATCCGGCTCTTGGTGCGGCATTTCGAGAAGGTCGAGGAGGTCTGGCGGCTGTCCCAGTCCCTGCGGCAGATGGTCCGCTTCCGCCGTATCAACCTGCTGGCGGACCTGCGGGCCCTTGGCCAGTACGATGTGATCTTCTGCCGCAATGTGATCTCCAGCCTGGATCCGGCCCTGCGCGGCCGGGTGCTGGAACAGATGGCCCAGGCCCTGGCGCCGGGGGGCTGGCTGGTGCTGGGCCAGGACGAACGGCCGATGGGTCTGACCGAGGCCCTGGAGTCGATCTCCGGCTGGGACGGCGCCTTCGGCCGCAACCCCGCCTTCCGCGCCGCGGCCTGATCCTAGTCGGCGGCCTCAATGGCCTCGATATCGGCGTCGGACAGGCCAAAATGGTGGCCGATCTCGTGCACCATCACATGGGAGATCAGGTCGCCGAGGGTCACGTCCCCCCGCTCGGCCCATTCGTCCAGGATCGGACGGCGATAGAGGAACACCATGGCCAGTTCCGGGGTCGGATTCAGCACCGAGCGATGGGCGAGATCCTGGCCGGAATAGAGACCGGTCAGCTCGAACGGATCCTCCAGGCCAAGCTCGTCCAGCAGGGCCTCCTCGGGGAAATCCTCCACCCGGAACACCACATCGCCGGCCATCCGCCGGAAATCATCCGGCAGGGCGGCGAAAGCGGCCTCGGCCAGGGCCGCGAAATCATCCAGGGATGGGGCAAGGCCGGCCATTGTGGGGCTCATTCGTCGGGCATGATGATGTGGGGCGCCTCTGGCGGGCGGAACTCGAACAGGCCCACGTCCAGGGGCTGCTGCGGCTTGACCGGGATCATGGGGCGTTCCATCCGCGCCCGCAGGGCGGCGGTGACCGCGTCGGCGCTCTCGGTCCGGGCCAGGCTCTCGGCCTCCTCCGCCGTCACCAGCCGCCAGTAGCTGATCGACAGTCGCCAAACGGTCTGGGGCGCCCGCCGGGGGGTGGGCCAGCGCCGACCGTCGCGATAGACGGGCTTGAGGGTCAACAACTCCCGCCGGCGCACCGGCGGCTCCACCGTCACCTCTCGCAACAGGCAAAAACGATCCTCGGCGGCCACGGAGCCCTTTCCGGCCCGTTCGTCCTCCAGCCGTCCGGGGAAGGCGTCCAGGGCCGCCTCGCGGGTGGGAAAGCCCGGCCCCACCATCTCCTGGGCGAAGCGGACGGGAATGTGGGTCAGGACCTGGGCCTCGCTGGCGCGCGCGGCGCGGCCCAGGGGGCGCGACAAGGCCGCCTCGGCGTTACGGGCGATAGGGTAAAGCACGGCGGTCATGCCACCATTTTGACCTTCCTTGGCGGCGGAGTCGAACCTTTCGACGGCGGCTTCGGCCCTTGACCGCGCCGACGACGCCATTGACAACCTGTCTCCCCATTCGGTGCGGCAAGACGCTATGCTTAAGCTTATGATTCGGCGGCCTGCTCCGACCTTGAGCCGACCTTCTTGATGGCGGCGACCGACCTCGTCCTGGCGACGGCGATCGGAGCCGTGTGTCTGGCGATCGCCGCCACCCTGTGGGCGGTGTCGGTGCGCCGTGGCGCGGATCGGCAGCTGGCCGCCTATCGCAGCCGGCTGGACCGGCTCGAGGGCCTGGGGGACGCGACCCAGGCCTGGGCCGAGGCCTTCGACAGCGCCATGATCACCATCGAGGCCGGCCAGGCCCGCCTGGCCTGGGGCGGGGCGGCCCTGGAGCTGTGCGCCGAGGTCATGGGCCTGGGCGAGACCGACCCCGCCAGCCGGCCCGACGTGGTGATC
Source organism: Caulobacteraceae bacterium (assembly GCA_031291685.1). Lineage (GTDB taxonomy): Bacteria > Pseudomonadota > Alphaproteobacteria > Caulobacterales > Caulobacteraceae > Poindextera. Next base: position 8,857 of record JARLIP010000108.1, read on the forward strand.
GCCGCCCTGATGGAGGCCGACCCCGCCCATCGTCGGCGCCTCGGCGCCCTGATCGAGGCCGGGGAGGGCTGCGCCATCCAGGTGCGCGGACCCCACGGTCTGGTGGCCGTGGACGGCCGCTCCGCCGGCGCCTGCGCCTGGCTCAAACTGCAACCGATCGTCGCCTCCGATGGCGGCCTGCCGCCGGCCGCCCGCATCGCCGTCCTGCTGGACGCCCTGCCGGAGCCGGCTTGGGTCTGCTCCGCCGCCGGGGCCCTGATCTGGGCCAACCGCGCCTGGCTGGAGGCCACCGACGCCGCCTCGGTCGAGGACGCCGTGGCCCGCAAGCTGGTGTTCGATCGGGCCGCCACGGGCCTGGTCACCGAAGCGGCCAGCATGGGCGAGCCCCGGGAGATCCTGCGCTGGGCCCCGGTCAAGGGACAAAGGCGCGCCTTCCGCATCACCGCCCAGCCCCTGGAGGGCGGCGACATCGGCGTCTGGGCCATGGACGTCACCGAGGCCGAGGACACCCGCGAGGCGCTGAAGCGTCACGTGGAGGCGCATGACGAGACCCTGAACCATCTGGGCGACGGGGTGGCGATCTTCAGCGCCGCCAAGCGCCTTCTGTTCCACAACACCGCCTTCGCCCAGCTGTGGGGCCTGGAGCCGGCCTGGCTGGCCGAGGGGCCGAGCCACGCCGAGGTGCTGGACCGTCTGCGCCAGCGCCGCCGCCTGCCGGAGACCGCCGACTACAGCCGCTGGAAGACCGGCGAGCTGGCCTGGTACGAAACCCTGGGCCCGGCGCCGGACGATCTTTGGACCCTGCCGGACGGGCGCACCCTGCGGGTGGTTCGCCAGCCCCACCCCCTGGGCGGGCTTTTGCTGCTGTTCTCGGATATCACCGGGGAGTTGCGCCTCAAGGCCCAGTACAACGCCCTGATCCAGGTGCAGCAGGCGACCTTGGACAAGCTCAGCGACGCGGTGGCCGTGTTCGGCTCGGATGGGCGGCTTCGGCTGCACAACGAGGCCTTCGCCAAGTTCTGGAACGTCACCCCGGCGGCGGTCCAGGCGGCGGCGGATTTCGACGGGGTGGTGGAGCTGTGCGTGCCACGTCTGCACGACCAGCAGTTCTGGCGCGAGCTCAAGGGCCGGGTCACCGACCCCGATCCCCGGGCGCGGATCGCCATCAGCGGCGAGGCCAAGACCTCGGACGACCGCATCGTCGCTTTCCAGTCGCGCCCCCTGCCGGACGGCGCCACCCTGGTGGCCTTCGCCGACATCACTGACACCCGCCGCCTGGAGCGCGCCGTGCAGGACCGCTCCGCCGCCCTGGCCGAGGCCGAGCGGCTCAAGCGCGACTTCGTCGGCAATGTCTCCTATGAACTGCGCACCCCCCTGACGACCATCCTGGGCTATTCGGAGCTGCTCGATCGGGCCGGGGACGCCCTCCCCGAGCGCGCCCGCGGCCATGTGGGGGCGGTGCGTTCAGCCGCCAGCCAGCTGGCGCGGTCCATCGACGACGTGCTGGACATCGCCCAGATTGACGCTGGCGAAATGGCGCTTGAGCTTGGCGATGTGCGGGTGGGCGAGTTGTTGTCCAACGCCGCCGAGCGCTGGGCCCGTCACGCCACTGACGTCGGGGTCAGGATCGAGGTGGCCTGTGACGAGGAGACCGGCCTGATCCGCGCCGACGCCCGGCGCCTGGGCCAGATCCTGGATCATCTGGTGGAGAACGCCATCGGCCAGACGCCCCCCGGGGGCGAGGTGACCCTGTCCGGGCGCCGGGCCATCGGCGAGGTGCAGATCCAGGTCAGCGACACCGGCCGGGGCATC
>JARLIP010000109.1 GCA_031291685.1 Caulobacteraceae bacterium
CTCCAGTTGCTCTCCACCCCGCCTCGCGGCGACGCAGTCTCCTTCAGCTTCATGCGGCGTGACCCCGCATGGCGAGGACTCTCACCTCGCTGACAAAGCGTCCTCACGGACGCACGATCCCCGACACTTCGTGTCGAGGATGACGGGGGTGAGCGCTTCCTACCGCGCGGTCTTCCTCAGATTGGGCAGGAAGGCCGCGAGGACGCCGATGGCCGGCAGGAAGGCGCTGACCTTGTACACCAGCTCGATGCTGGTGGCGTCGGCCAGGCGGCCGAGCACCGCGGCGCCGATGCCGCCCATGCCGAACGAGAAGCCGAAGAACAGGCCGGCGATCAGGCCCACCTTGCCCGGCACCAGCTCCTGTCCATAGACGACGATGGCGGCGAAGGCCGAGGCCAGGATCAGGCCGATGACCACGCTGAGCGCCCCGGTCCAGAACAGGTTGGCGTAGGGCAGGGCCAGGGTGAAGGGCAGCACCCCCAGGATCGAGAACCAGATCACGTGCTTGCGCCCGAACCGGTCGCCGATGGCGCCCCCGGCCAGGGTGCCCGCCGCCACCGACGCCAGGAACACGAACAGCATCAGCTGGGCGTCCCGCACCGAGGTGTGGAAGTGGTGGATCAGGTAGAAGGTGTAGTAGCTGGTCAGGCTGGCCAGGTAGAAATACTTGGAGAAGATCAGCAGCAGCAGGATGGCGATCGAGCCGATCACCCGGGCCTTGGGCAGGGCGATGTGCTCATGGCCCCGGGCGGCGGCGCTCTTCAGCTTGGTCAGGCCGTGGGTCTTGTACCAGCGCCCCACCTGATAGAGGACCAGGATCGCCGCCAGGGCCGCCAGGGCGAACCAGGCGATGCTGCGCTGGCCCCAGGTCAGAACCACCAGGGCCGCCGAGATGGGCCCGAGCGCCGAGCCGATATTGCCTCCCACCTGGAACAGGGACTGGGCCAGGCCATGACGCCCGCCCGAGGCCATCCGCGCCACCCGTGAGGATTCCGGGTGGAACACCGATGAGCCCATGCCGATCAGGCCGGCGGCGACCAGCAGGGTCGGATAGCTGCGCACGAAGGCCAGCAGCACCAGGCCCACCAGGGTGAAGACCATGCCGATGGGCAGGGAATAGGGGGCGGGGCGGCTGTCGGCATAGAGGCCCACCACCGGCTGCAGCAGAGAGGCGGTGAGCTGGAAGGTGAGGGTCACCAGGCCAATCTGGGTGAAGCTGAGGTGATAGTCGGCCTTCAGGGTCGGATAGATGGCCGGAAGCAGCGACTGCATCATGTCATTGAGCAGGTGGCAGAAGCTGATGGCGAACAGCACCGTGAAGGCGGTGTTCTCCGTGCGGGGCCGTTCTATCGCGAGACTGGTCATCGGAAGGCTCTCCTAGGTGGAACGCTTGGCTGCGAATGCGGCGCAAGATAGAGGGGGATCGGCGGCCCGCCACCCGGAGTGGGTCGAGTTGTTTCGTGAGTGGGCCAGATGGTGCGCAATATCTCGCCGGCGGACTATGAGGCCACGCCCCGGCCGATCGTGGCGGTGGGCAATGATTTTCCCCTCGGTCATGTGATCCTGGCGCATCGGCACCGGCGTTGCCAACTGCTGTCCTGCCCTAGCGCCGTCCTGACCGTGGCCACGGACCAGGGCGCATGGGTGGTGCCGCGGCATCACTGCCTGTGGCTGCCGTCGGGGGTGCGGCACGAGGTCACGGCGCTGGGGGCGCTTCAGACCCGCAGCCTGTTCCTGGAGCCCGACGCGGTGAGCGGCATGCCGCGGCAGTGCGAGGTGCTGGCGGTCTCGCCCCTGATGCGCAGCCTGCTGCGGGAGGCGATCGACCTGCCCCTGGACTATGAGGAGGACAGCCGTGGCGGCCTGATCATGGCCCTGTTGCTGCACGAACTTCGGCGGGCGCCGGTCCAGCCCCTGTCCCTACCCCTGCCGGCCTCGCCGGGTCTGGCCGCCCTGTGCCGCACCTTTGTGGGCCGTCCCCGCGCCCACGACACCATCGAGGACTGGAGCGAGGGGCTGGGGATGAGCCGGCGGGCCTTCACCCGGGCTTTCCGGCGGGAGACGGGGATGAGCTTCGCCGAGTGGCGCCAAAGGGCCTGCCTGCTGTCCGCCGTGCCCCGGCTGTCGGCGGGGGAGGCGGTGACCACGGTGGCCCTGGATCTTGGCTATGACAGCCCGGCGGCCTTCGCCACCATGTTCAAGCGCGCCCTGGGCCAGCCGCCGAGCCGGTATTTCGGGTAGGCCCACCCCGTCTTCGCCGGGCTTGTCCGGCGACCCATGAACACCTGACCTTTGGGTTTGGGGCGCCGTTAGAGACGCCGCCAGGGTCGGTGAGGTTTGAGATCATGGGCTGCCGGGACGAGCCCCGGCAGTGACGGAAGAGGGGGTGACGTCAGGCGTTGAAGTTCAGCTTCAGGCCGGGGCGGGGCCAGCGGCATTTGAAGAGCTTGCCGGTGGAGGAGGCGGTGATCCAGGCGTCCCGCATGTCGGCGCCGCCGAAGCAGATATTGGTGGTGACGAGATCGGGGAAGGCGAAGTGCTCGGTGGAGCCGTCGGGGTCGAAGGCGGTGATGCCGCCGTTGAAGATGGTGGCCACGCAGACCTTGCCGCCGGCCTCCACCGCCAGGCTGTCGAGGAACTGATAGCCCGGCAGGTTGCAGATCACCCGTCCGGGGACGAAGCCGTCCGGAGGCGCCAGTTCGCCCGGGGCGGCGACGTCGAAGGCCCACAGGCGGCCGAGATTGGTGTCGGCCACATAGACCACCGTTTCGTCCGGGGAGAGGCCGACCCCGTTGGGGGAGATCAGGTGATCCCGGGCGCGGACGATCTTGGAGCCGTCCGGGCGGGCGTAGTAGAGGGCGCCGAACTTGCGGCCCTCGGGCGTGGAGCAGCCGTGGTCGGTGAACCAGAAGCCGCCGGTCCTGTCGAAAACGAGGTCGTTGGGCCCGATCAGGGGCCGGCCGTCGCAGCTGTCATAGACGGTGGTGATGGCGCCCGTGGCCAGGTCGATGCGCTGGATGTAGCCGCCCGTGTGGCTGGGCGGGGTGGGGCCGGGAATGGTCAGGCCGCCCTGGTCCAGCCATTGGAACGAGCCGCCGTTGTTGGTGACATAGATGGCGTTGTCCGGGCCCACCGCCGCGCCATTGGGGCCGCCGCCGGTCTCGGCGAAGACGATCTTCTTGCCATCCGGGGTGACGCGGGTCAGACGCCCGGCCTTGATTTCGGTGAGGATGATCGAGCCGTCGGCCATGGCGATCGGGCCTTCCGGAAACTCCAGGCCTTCGGTGACGAGTTCGATGTCCATGCAAACGCTCCCTGTCGCCGCCTCGGGATCGGGCGGTGTTCGGGAGGCATATAAACAGGCGTTTGAATTCAGGGCTAGCGCCGCTCCAGGACGCGGAACACGAAATCGTATTCGTCGTCCGGGCCGGCCTTGTGGGCCTCGCGACGGACTTCGGTCCAGGCGCTCTCGTCGAAGGGGGGAAAGCAGACGTCGCCCGGGGGCTCGGCATCGACCTCGGTGAGGTAGATGCGTCTGGCCTTGGGAAGGGCCAGTTCGAACAGGGCGGCCCCGCCGATGACGCAGATCTCGGCGGCGCCGTCTTCCTCGGCCTGCTCGCGGGCGATCTGCACCGCCTCCTCGAAGCGCTCGCAGATCAGCGCGCCCTTGGCCATCTTCGACTCCTCATAGGAGCCGTCCCTCGTCAGCACGATGTTCATGCGGCCGGGCAGGGGGCGCTTGGGCAGGGATTCCCAGGTCTTGCGGCCCATGATCACCGGCTTGAACAGGGTGGTGGCCTTGAACAGGGCCAGGTCCGACTTCAGCCGCCAGGGCAGGGTTCCATCGCGGCCGATGACGCCGTTGCGGGCGCGGGCGACGGGGCCGAGGGCGATGGGAATGATCATGGGGCCCTGTGTGCCGGGGGAAGGCGGTCAGGTCAAACGGCGATGGGGGCCTTGATCGAGGGATGGGCCTGATAGCCCTCCAGCTTGAAGTCCTCGTATTCGAAGCCAAACAGGTCGCCGCGGGGGGCGATGCTCATGGTCGGGAAGGGCAGGGGCGCGCGGGCCAACTGGGTGCGGGCCTGGTCCACGTGGTTCAGGTAAAGGTGGGCGTCGCCCAGGGTGTGGACGAATTCGCCGGGGCGCAGACCGGTCACCTGGGCCACCATCTGGGTGAGCAAGGCGTAGCTGGCGATGTTGAACGGCACCCCCAGGAACACGTCGGCGGAGCGCTGATAGAGCTGACAGGACAGCCGGCCCGGGCCCCCGTCGGCGTCGGGGGCCACGAAGAACTGGAACAGGCAGTGGCAGGGCGGCAGGGCCATGTCGTCCACATCCGCCGGGTTCCAGGCCGAGACGATGTGGCGGCGGCTGAAGGGGTTGGCGCGGATCTGCTCGACCACCTTGGCCATCTGGTCGATGGTCTGGCCGTCGGGGGCGGCCCAGGAGCGCCACTGCTTGCCATAGACCGGGCCAAGCTCGCCGGCCTCGTCGGCCCATTCGTCCCAGATGCTGACCCCGCGCTCCTGCAGCCAGCGCACATTGGTGTCGCCGCGCAGGAACCAGAGCAGTTCCAGGACGATGGATTTCAGGTGCAGCTTCTTGGTGGTCAGCAGGGGAAAGCCCGCCGAAAGGTCAAAGCGCATCTGCCGGCCGAACACCCCGAGCGTGCCTGTGCCCGTGCGGTCTCCGCGCTGGACCCCATGGGCCAGGATGTCGGACAGCAGGTCCAGATACTGCTGCTCGGGGTGGCCGGCCTGGGTGGCGATAGGGGTGTGGGCGTTCATGGGTGTGCCTTCAAGAAGGGCCACTGTCGCCGACTCGGGGGCGGCTCGCCAGAAGAATCAGGATGCGCGGGACCGGTTTGAGGCGCAGGACTGTCCATCTTCGCCGGGGCTTGTCCCGGCGACCCATGAACACCTGGCGTTGGGGTTGAGGGCGCCGTGGGCGCCGCCGCCAAGCCTGGCGAGGTTCGTGATCATGGGCTGCCGGGACGAGCCCGGCAGTGACGAAGGTGGGGTGTGGCTGGGGGCTATCCCGCGAAGCCGCCCTCCTTGAGGAAGGCCTCCTCCGCCGGGGTGCTTTCCCGGCCGAGGGCCCTGTTGCGGTGGGGAAAGCGGCCGAAGCGGCGGATGATGTCCCGGTGCAGCACCGCCCATTTGAGGCTGTTCACATCGCCGGTGGCCGCGTCGTGGGCGTCGAACAGCTCCACCGACCGATCCTGGTTGGCGATGGATTCGGAGTGCTCGAAGGGCAGGTAGAAGAAGGGGCGCAGGCTGGGCTCCACCGCCCGGTCATAGCCCTCGCCCAGAGCGTGCTCGGCCAGGGACCGGGCGAGCGGATCGGTGGCGAAGGCGTGGGCGGACCCCCGGTAGAGGTTCCGGGGAAACTGGTCCAAGAGCAGCATCAGGGCGAGCGCCCCCTCGGCGGTCTGCATCCAGTGTTCGAATTCGCCCCGGGCGGCGCGATGGTGCACGGGTTCGAACTTGAGGCGGATGGACTCGTCGAAGGCGGGAAGGCGGGCGAACCACTTGGCGGGCCCGGCGGCGGTCCAGAACCCGATGATGTCGGCGTCGATCGCTCCCATATCGAACTCCTTCCAATACCAAATTCCCGCGCGGCGTGAACCAAAGCGCGATACCTTGTTCAAGTGCGGTTCAGGAACCGGGCGCCAAGGTCAGGTCATCAGTTTTGCGGTGTGTCGGTTGCAGACCTTAACACGACGCAACGCTCGGGGGCCACGACACGTTAGTCTGCCCTCAAGAAGGAGTGGAACGTGATGAAGAAAATATTGGCTGGGGCCTTGGCCTTGTCGCTCCTGTCTGGGGCCAGCGCCTTTGCGCAGGATGAACATCGCGGCGATCGTGGGGGCGAACCTCATGGTCAGCCGCAGGGCGAGCATCCGCAGGGTGGTCCGGGTCATCAAGGCGGCCCTGGTCCCCAAGGTGGTCCTGGCCATCAAGGCGGCCCTGGTCCCCAAGGTGGTCCGGGTCATCAAGGTGGTCCTGGCCCCCAAGGTGGTGTTGGTCATCAAGGAGGCCCTGGTCCTCAAGGCGGCTTTGGCCCTCAGGGCGGGCCGCACGGCGGCTACGGCTACCAAGGCCAGGGCGGTCCTGGCCCGCAAGGCGGTCGGCCCGGCGGCGGGTTCCAGGGCGGCGATCATGGACGTCCCGGCTGGGGCGCTCCGGGCTTCCAGCCCGGGGGCCATGGCCAGCCCCGCTTTGATCAGCGCTTCTTCCCCCGGGAGGTGCGGCCCGATCATCGTTACCAGTGGCGGGGCGATCGCGATTGGCGCGCGCCGCGGGGCTTCTATGAGCGCCGCTGGCGGTACGGCGAGCGGTTGCCATTCGGCTGGTTCGCCCGTTCGTTCTGGATGTCCGACTATTACGACTATGATCTGCCGGTGCCGCCCTATGGCTATCAGTGGATCCGGCTTGGCCCGGATATCGCCCTGGTCAATATCCGCACGGGCCTGATCGTCGAGACCATCTACGACTTCTTCTACTAGGTCTCGGCCCCGTCCGAAGGCTCTGGCCCCCGGGATCTCGGTCCCGGGGGCTTTTCATTGGCCCCAGGTGGGCGAGCCGACTTGACGAGCGCGCAAAAAAATTGTCTCACGCGCCCTTCGTTCGCGCGGGAAGAGCCCGCGCGCCGGGTAAATCACGCCTCCGGAGACTAAATCATGCGCGTCTATTACGACCGCGACGCCGACCTCGCTCGCATCCTCGACAAGAAGGTCGCCATCCTGGGTTATGGCAGCCAAGGTCACGCCCATGCGCTGAACCTGCGCGACTCCGGTCTGAGCAACGTAGCCGTAGCCCTTCGTCCCGGTTCCGCCTCGGTCAAGAAGGCCGAGGGCGAAGGCCTGAAGGTGCTGAGCCCGGCGGAAGCCGCCGCCTGGGCCGACGTGCTGATGATCCTGGCGCCGGACGAGCTGCAAAAGGAAATCTACGAAAAGGACATCGCGCCGAATATGCGCGACGGCGCCGCCCTCTTGTTCGCCCACGGCCTGAGCGTCCACTTCAAGCTGATCGAGCCC
>JARLIP010000017.1 GCA_031291685.1 Caulobacteraceae bacterium
TTCATGGGCGCACAGGGCCTGCTACAGCGGCAGAACCAGCAGTACCATTGGCATAACGCCGGCTACGCCACCTTCGAGGACTTCCTGGCCGCCCTCTCCTCAGGCCGGCGCAAGACCATCCGTCGAGAGCGGCGGGACGCCGTGGCCGGCCTTGAGATCCTGGCTCTGACCGGCCCCGACCTGAAGGAGGAGCATTGGGACGCCTTCTTCGCTTTCTACATGGACACCGGCGGGCGCAAGTGGGGCCGCCCCAATCTGAACCGCGCCTTCTTCTCGGCCCTTGGTGAGCGCATGGCAGAGCGGGTGATGCTGATCATGGCCCGGCGGGGGGAGCGCTGGATCGCCGGGGCTCTCAACCTGATCGGCGACGACTGCATGTATGGCCGCAACTGGGGCTGCGTCGAGGACGTGCCCTTCCTGCATTTCGAACTCTGCTACTATCAGGCCATTGAGCAGGCGATCCTGCGCGGCCTGCCCCGGGTCGAGGCCGGCGCCCAGGGCCAGCACAAAATCGCCCGCGGCTATCTGCCCACCCCGGTCTATTCCGCCCACTGGATCGCCGACCCGGCCCTGCGCCAGCCCGTGGCCCGCTTCCTGGAGCAGGAACGCCGCCAGGTGGAAGGCGAAATGGAATGGCTGGAAGAGGAATTCTCGCCGTTCAAGCACGGCTGAGGGGCCCCGCCGCTTCCGATAGCCGAGCGGCCAAACAGGCCTCGATTGGCCGCCGCGCGAAGGTGATGAAACATCTCCAAATAGAATATTCTTCGCCCCGCTCTTAAAGCGTTACAAACTTTATGGTTGTAACCCCAACCTCGTGCAGGCGCTCAGTGACGCTCAATCGCACAAAGGTAGGATCCGTTCCGTGAGCGCCCGGCGATGCGAATAATTCAGGAGGCGGGCGAACCAAGCCTGGGTGACGCCGCCGAAGCCAGGCCCCGGATAGCCGCGGTTGATGGGTTACGCGGCCTCCTGGCCTTGACCGTGGTCCTTTGGCACGTCTGTTCGCCGTTCGGCGCAAACTGGATGCTGGCCCTGGCCAATCTCGCCGTGGGGCTGTTCTTTGTTCTGTCCGGCTATGCCCTGACCCGCAGTTGGAACGGTCGCTTCATACCGCTTCTGGTGCGCCGCCTTGTTCGCCTTTGGCCAACCTATGCCCTGTGCCTTGGAGCCGGCTATGTCATTGCGGGCGCGCACCCCGTTTGGAGCGAATTCGTCTGGTATCCAATCCTCGGGGTCGACGCCAAGCCGCAGATCGATCCGCCTGTTTGGTCGCTGTTCCTCGAAGTCTGGATCACGCCCTTCGTCCCGCTCATAGCCTGGGCGGGATCAGGACCGCTCATGCGCGCCCTGCTCGTCATGAGCGCCCTGTTGATCGCTCAGAGACTCGCTCCGCAGATCGCCATCGCCGCCCTGTTCGTCGGCGGCGCCGCATGCGCCAGATATGGGCTTCGCAACCGAATGCTGGAAGCGCCGGTCCTTCAGTGGCTTGGGCGGCTCTCATATAGCCTCTATCTGAGCCACTGGCTGGTGTTGAGCCTAGCGACCCGCACCCTTGGTCCCTGGGGCGGCGTCATTGCCCTGCCGGCCATATTCGCGGTCGCGTGGCTGATCTGGCTGACCGTTGAGCGGCCCAGTCTTTGGTTGGCGCGCAGCTTGGGCAAGGCCCCCTCCCTGTCGCGATTGGACGTTCCAAACGCGCAACGCACTGGCGTGGCCTGAGCCTGAACCAAGGCGCCTGACCGCGCTTGCCAGGGTTCAGGCGAGCGGTCACAAACAGGGCCGGAGATCTAGAGACCCATGCCCTGGCCCGACCTCGTCACCCTGACCGGCGCCCACGCCCGACTGGAGCCCCTGAACCACGGCCACGCCAAGGCCCTGGCCGAGGCGGTTAAGGACGGCGAGCTATGGCGGCTGTGGTACACGACCGTCCCCACGGCGCAGGGCATGGAGGCGGAGATCGAGCGGCGCCTTGGCCTGCGTGAGCAGGGTTCGATGCTGCCCTTCGCCGTCATCGACCTGGCCAGCGGCGATCCGGTAGGCATGACCACCTTCATGAACATCGACGCGGCCAATCGACGGGTGGAGATCGGCAGCACCTGGTATCGCAAGTCCGTGCAGCGCGGCCCGATCAATTCGGAATGCAAGCTGATGCTGCTACGGCACGCCTTCGAGACCCTGGACTGCATCGCCGTGGAGTTTCGCACCCACTTCTTCAACCACCAGAGCCGCCGGGCCATCGAACGCCTGGGCGCGAAGCTGGACGGGATCCTGCGCAGCCACATCCGCATGGCGGACGGCACGCTGCGCGACACCTGCGTCTATTCGATCCTCGCCGCCGAGTGGCCCGCGGTCTGCTCGCACCTCACCTGGCAGTTGGAGCGCGGACGCGAGGGCTGATGGCCGCCAGCCCTGTTTCGCCTGGCCCGTCCCTTTGCTACCACCTCAGGCCAGACCACCAAGGACGGCTATCATGAGCATCGACGGCGACTACGATCCCGACAACATCTTCGCCAAGATCCTGCGGGGCGACGTGCCCAGTGTTCGGGTGTTCGAGGACGAACACATCTTCGCCTTCATGGACGTCTTTCCCCAGGCCAAGGGGCATACCCTGGTGATCGCCAAGTACAGCCAGGCGCGCAATCTGCTGGATGTGGAGCCCGAGATCCTGCAGCCCTTGATCCTGGGGGTCCAGCGCGTCGCCCACGCGGTCCGCTCGGCCCTCAAGCCCGATGGCCTTGTCGTGACCCAGTTCAATGGCGCCGCCGCCGGCCAGACGGTGTTTCACCTTCACTTCCATATCATCCCCCGCTGGGAAGGCGTGGCCCTGGGCCGCCACGCCGGGGGACAGATGGCTGACGTGAGCGAGTTGACCCAGTTGGCCGAGCAGATCAGCGCCATGATCAGCTGAGCGAACAAAAAAAGGGGCGGCCCTCGCGAGCCGCCCCTGATCTTCGTGTGGCGTTGAGCGCCCCTATTCAGCCAGGGCTGGCTCCGGCTCGCCCGCGCTTTCGGTCTGGCCGCCAGCCGCTTCGATATCGAAGGCCAGCTTGCCCTCCTTGAGCACCACGTGGACGTGGCCGCCACGAACCAGTTTGCCGAACAGGATCTCGTCGGCCAGGGGTTTCTTGATGTTCTCCTGGATGACCCGGGCCAGAGGCCGGGCGCCATAAAGCTCATCGAAGCCGTTCTTGGCCAGCCAGTCGGCCGCATCGTCATCCAGGGTGATGGTGACGTGACGGTCGGCCAGCTGGGCCTCAAGCTGCAAGACGAACTTCTGCACCACCTGACGGATGATCTCCGGCGTCAGCGGCTTGAAGGCCACCACCGCGTCGAGACGGTTGCGGAACTCCGGCGTGAACACCCGCTTGATGGCGGCCTCGTCCTCGCCCTCATTGCGCCCACGGCCGAAGCCGATGGAGTTGCGCTGGGCGTCGGAGGCCCCCGCATTGGTGGTCATGATCAGGACCACATTGCGGAAATCCACCTTCTTGCCCACCGCGTCGGTGAGCGAGCCGTGGTCCATGACCTGCAGCAGGATGTTGTAGACGTCCTGGTGGGCCTTCTCGATTTCGTCCAGCAGCACCACCGCGTGGGGATGCTGATCGACGGCGTCGGTGAGCAGGCCGCCCTGGTCATGGCCGACATAGCCGGGAGGCGCCCCGATCAGGCGGCTGACGGTGTGGCGCTCCATGTATTCCGACATGTCGAACCGCAGCAGTTCGATGCCAAGGGTGTCCGCCAGTTGCCGCGCGGTCTCGGTCTTGCCGGTGCCGGTGGGGCCCGAGAACAGGTAGCAGCCGATCGGCTTTTGCGGATCCCGCAGACCGGCCCGCGCCATCTTCATGGCGGCGGAAAGCTGATGGATCGCCTCGTCCTGGCCATAGACCGCCCGGCGCAGATCGGTGTCGAGCTGCTTGAGGGCCTCGGTGTCGGACTTGGAGACCGATTTGGGCGGGATGCGGGCGATCTTGGCCACCACGGCCTCGATCTCCTTGACCCCGATGGTCTTCTTGCGGCGGGATTCCGGCAGCAGCATCTGCGAGGCGCCGGCCTCGTCGATGATGTCGATGGCCTTATCCGGCAGCTTGCGGTCGGTGATGTAGCGGGCCGACAGGTCCACCGCCGTCTTCAGGGCGTCGTTGGTGTAGCGAAGCTTGTGAAACTCCTCGTAGTAGGTCTTGAGACCCTTGAGGATTTTCAGCGTGTCCTCGATCGTCGGCTCATTGACGTCGATCTTCTGGAACCGGCGCACCAGGGCGCGATCCTTCTCGAAGTGCTGGCGGAACTCCTTGTAGGTGGTCGAGCCCATGCAGCGCAGGGTGCCGGACGCGAGGGCCGGCTTCAGCAGGTTGGAGGCGTCCATGGCCCCGCCGCTGGTCGCGCCGGCGCCGATGACGGTATGGATCTCGTCGATGAACAGGATGGCGTTGGGGTGGTTCTCCAACTCCTTGATCACCTGCTTGATCCGCTCCTCGAAGTCGCCGCGGTAGCGCGTGCCGGCGAGCAGGGTTCCCATGTCGAGCGAGAACACGGTGGCGGCCGCCAGAA
>JARLIP010000110.1 GCA_031291685.1 Caulobacteraceae bacterium
CGCCGAGGCGCCGACCGCGAGCGACCTGCCGCGCCGCGGCGGCCGCATCGCCATCGCCGCCGTCGCCGCGCTGGCGCCGCTCGTCGCCATCGCCGTCTATGTGAAGGTCGGATCGCCGCAGTTTCCCGACCAGCCGTTCGCCAAGCGGCTGCAGACCTGGCGCGCGGCCGATCCCGCCAGCCTGACGCCGGAACAGATGGCCGCGGTGCTGGAGCTGGTGGCCCAGCAGCGTCCGAACGATCCCCAGGTGTTCTACTATCTCGCCCGGGCCCAGATGGCCGAGAACGACAGCTATTCGGCGATCCGCAGCCTGGAGCGCTCGATCGACCTCGATCCGCGCAACGCCGACCTGTGGACCACCCTGGCCGAGGCGGACATGGCCCAGGCCGGGAGCGACGACGTGCCGGCCGACGCGGTCAAGGCGTTCCAGCACGCCGCGCAGATCGACCCCGCCGCGCCGACGCCGCGCTACTATCTGGCGCGGGCCCAGATCGCCGGCGGCGACGTGGCCGGCGGCCTGGCCGCCTGGCGCGCGCTCGACCGCGACCTGCCGCCGAGCGACCCCCGTCGCCAGGCCCTTGACCAGGACATCGCCGTGGTCGCCCAGACCCACGCCCTGCCGCGCGCCGCGGTGGCCCAAGCCGGGCCGGCCCCGGGCCAGCAGGCCTTCATCCGCTCGATGGTCGCGGCCCTGGCGGCGCGGCTGCAGGCCCAGCCGAACGATCCCGAGGGCTGGGCCCGGCTGATCCGCTCCTACGCCGTCCTGGGCGACACCGCCGACCACGACGCGGCCCTGGCCAGGGCGCGCGCCCTGTTCAAGGACCGCCCCGGCGATCTCAGCCGGATCGACCAGGCGTCAACGGGACCGCAATGATGATCTGCATCATGGTGTCCCCGCGACTTTGGCGACAGCGTCCGCCCCTCGTATGCTGTAGGATGATGGGCGGTCCGTCGGGGCCGATTGGACGATGAACATTCTGCCGAAATCCCGCAAAGCGCGCCGCCGGCTGGCGGTGGTCGCCCTGGCCGCGCCGATCCTGGCGGGCGCCGCGGGCCTGACCCTGTACGCCATGGGCAACACCGTCTCGCTGTTCTATTCGCCGGCCCAGGCTCACGCCGCCCACGTGCCGGCCGGCCGCGCCTTCCAGCTCGGCGGGCTGGTGGCCCGGAACAGTGTGGTCAAGCTGCCGGACGGCACCGTCGATTTCGTGATCATGGACCACGCCGCCGAGGACAAGGTGGTCTATCGCGGCGATCTTCCGGACCTGTTCCGCGAAGGCCAGGGCGTGGTCACCAAGGGCGCCTATCGTTCCGACGGGGTGTTCGAGGCCAGCGAGGTCCTGGCCAAGCATGACGAGCGCTACATGCCGCGCGAGGTGACCCGGGCGCTGAAGGCGTCCGGCGAGTGGCGCGGCGGCACGGCCCAGGCCGCGCCGGCGGCGGCTCAGGGCGGCTGATGACCGCCGAGCTCGGTTCCTTCGCCCTGGTGCTGGCGCTGGTCCTTTCGGTGGCCCAGGCCGGGCTTTCGATCGCCGGACGGGTGCGCGGCTCGGCCGCCCTGGCGGGCGCCGGCGAGGGCGCGGCGGCGGGGGCCTTCCTGGGCGTCGCCTTCGCCTTCTTCGCCCTGATGATCGCCTTCGTGACCTCGGACTTCTCGGTCGCCAACGTCGCCGAGAACTCCCACACGGCCAAGCCGCTGCTCTACAAGATCGCCGGCGTCTGGGGCAGCCACGACGGCTCGATGCTGCTCTGGTGCCTGGCCCTGACCGGCTTCGGCGCGGTGATCGCGCTCAGCGGCGGCGGCCTGCCGGCCCGGCTGAAGGCCAGCGCCGTGGCCACCCAGGGCCTGCTTGGGACGATGTTCCTGGCCTATGCGGTGTTCGCCTCCAATCCGCTGATCCGGCTGGCCAATCCGCCGGTCGAGGGCGCGTCGCTGAACCCGATCCTGCAGGACCCGTTCCTGGCCATCCATCCGCCCTTCCTCTACGCCGGCTATGTCGGCATGTCGGTGGTCTATTCGCTGGCCGTGGCGGCCCTGATCGAGGGCCGGATCGACGCGGCCTGGGCCCGCTGGGTGCGGCCCTGGACCCTGGCGGCCTGGAGCCTTCTGACCATCGGCATCATGCTGGGCTCGTTCTGGGCCTATTATGAGTTGGGCTGGGGCGGCTGGTGGTTCTGGGACCCGGTCGAGAACGCCAGCTTCATGCCCTGGCTGGCGGCCACGGCCCTCCTGCATTCGGCGGTGGTGACGGAAAAGCGCGGCGCGCTCGCGACCTGGACCATGTTCCTGGCCCTCCTGGCCTTCACCTTCTCCATGCTGGGCGCCTTCCTGGTGCGCTCGGGGGTGCTGACCTCGGTCCACGCCTTCGCCGTCGATCCCACCCGGGGCACGATCCTGCTGGTGATCCTGGGGGTCACCGCCGGGGCGGGGTTTTGCCTGTTCGCCTGGCGCGCGCCGACTCTGGCGCCCGGCGGCCTGTTCGCCCCGGTCAGCCGCGAAGGCGCGTTGATCCTCAACAACCTGTTCCTGTCGGTCTGCGCCTTCACGGTGCTGCTGGGCACCCTCTATCCCCTGATCGGTCAGGCCCTGAGCGGGGAAAGCGTCTCGATCGGGCCGGCCTATTACAACCTGACCTTCACCCCCCTGATGGCCATCGTGCTGCTGATTCTGCCGGCCGGTCCCCTGCTGGCCTGGAAGCGGGGGGATCTCCTGGGCGCCCTGCAGCGCCTGTGGTGGGCCGCGGCCCTGGCCGTGGCCGCCGCCGGGGTGGTGCTGATCCTGTCCCGTCCGACCAAGGGCTTGGCGGTGCTGGGGGTCGGGCTGGGGGTCTGGCTGATCGCAGGGGCCCTGGCCGAGGTGGGCGAGCGGGTGCGCCTGGGCCGGGCCGGGTTCGGCGAAGCCCTGCGGCGCCTGCGCGGCCTGCCGAGGGGCGCCTTCGGCATGACCCTGGCCCATATCGGGGTCGGGGTGTTCATCATGGGCGCGGCCTATGAGACCGCCTTCCGCATCGAGGCCGCCCAGGTCCTGTCCCCGGGGGAGAGCCTGAAGGTCGGGGCCTACGCCCTGACCCTGGACGGGGTCGGCAATGCCGAGGGTCCGAACTATCTGGCCGAGCGGGGCGCGATCTCGGTGACCCGGGCCGGCCATCCCGTCTGCCAGGCCCACCCCGAGCGGCGCCTCTACGCCCCCGGCCGCCAGACCACCTCGAAGGTGGCCCTGTGCGAGCAGAACCTGGGAGACGTCTATGTGGTGCTGGGCGAACGGCGCCCTGGACCGCACGGCGCCCTGGGCTGGCTGGTGCGGGTCTATTGGAATCCCTGGGCGCGGCTGATCTTCATCGGTCCGTTCCTGATGGCCCTGGGCGGGGCGGTGTCCCTGTCCGACCGCCGGTTGCGTCTGGGCGTGCCCCGCCGCGCGGCTCGGACGGCGCAGGTGCGCGCTTGATTCGCGACCGCTTCACACGCTTCAATTGGCGAGCGGCCTGCGCGGTCCTGGGGGCGATCGTCTGCATCGGGGCGGCCTCCGATCCCGCCGAGCGCCTGGCCGACCCGGCCAAGGAGGCCCGGGCTCGGGCCGTGTTCCAGCAGGTGCGCTGCGTGGTCTGCCAGAACGAGTCGATCGACGATTCCGAGGCCGATCTCGCCCACGACCTGCGCCAGTCGATCCGCCAGCAGATCGTGCAGGGGCGCAGCGACGGCCAGATCCGGGCCTTTCTGGTGACCCGCTATGGTGAGTTCATTCTGCTCAAGCCGCGCTTTTCCCTGGGCAACGCCGCCCTGTGGCTGGCCCCCTTCGGGCTGGTGCTGATCGCTGGCGGGGCCCTGATCTGGCGGGCTCGGCGCCCCGCCGATCCGGCCCAGACCGCCGATCTGACCCCCGAAGAACAGGCGCGACTAAACGCCCTGGGCGAGAATTAGCGGCTTGGCCACGGTTGCGCCGTAGTTGTGTCTTGGAAATGGCCCCGCAATGCCTGCAAAACCTCGACAGGGCATTGGCGTAAACGGCGCCGCACCCTAATTTGGACTGACTCCGCGCCAGCCTGACGGGGCGTGAGGACAAGGATCGAACGACACATGGCTTCCAAGAAGACCGGCATCATCATCGGCATCGCCGCGGCGGGTGTTGCGGCCGCGGCCCTGGCGGGCGGCGGCGTGCGCTGGTCCCCGCCCTTCAGCCAGGCTGACGGCCATTATCTGCCGCTGACCCATGTTTCCACGGGCGCCATCTTTTCCCCGCCCCCGGGGGCGCCGCTCTCCTTCGCCGACATCTTCGAAAAGGTGTCCCCGGCGGTGGTGCAGATCGAGGTGACCACCCACCTTGATCCCCGCGCCATGCAGCAGCTGCGCGTGCCCGGCATGCCGTTCAATTTCGGCCCCCCCGGCGGCGGTGACGACAACAGCGGCGACGACGACAACAGTGGCGACAACGGCGCCGGCAAGGGCAAGTCCAAGGGTCCCAAGGCCCAGTCGGCCGGATCGGGCTTCTTCATCTCGTCCGACGGTTACATCACCACCAACAACCATGTGGTGGAGAACGCCGAGGAGATCGAGGTCACCCTGAAGGACGGCCGCAAGATCCCGGCCAAGATCATCGGCCGCGACGAGGCCACCGACCTGGCCGTGATCAAGGTTCAGGGCACGGGCTATCCCTTTGTCGACTTCGAGAACTCGGCCAAGCCCCGGGTGGGCGACTGGGTTCTGGCGGTGGGCAATCCCTTCGGTCTGGGCGGCACCGCCACGGCGGGGATCGTCTCGGCCTATGGCCGTGACCTGGGCGACAGCTTCGTCGACTTCATCCAGATCGACGCCCCGATCAATCGGGGCAATTCCGGCGGCCCGACCTTCGATATCTATGGTCGCGTGATCGGGGTCAATTCGGCCATCTTCTCCCCTTCGGGCGGTTCGGTGGGCATCGGCTTCGCCATTCCCGCGGACGTGGCCGACGTCATCACCAAGCAGCTGATCTCCGGCGGCAAGGTGACCCGCGGCTATCTGGGCGCCCTGATTCAGAACGTGACCCCGGAAATCGCCGACAGCCTGGGCCTTCCCGGCCAGAAGGGCGCCCTGGTGGCGGAGCTCACCCCTGGCGGTCCGGCCCAGAAGTCGGGCCTGCAGCAGGGTGACATCATCGTCGAGCTCAATGGCCACAAGGTCGGCAGCAATACCGAGCTGACTCGCTTGGTGGGCCAGACCCGCACCGGCGAGATCATGCACCTGACCATCCTGCGCAACGGCAAGACGCGGGCCATCGACGTCAAGTCCGGCCTGCGGCCTTCCGAGGCTCAGCTGGCCAAGGGCGACACCGGCGGCGGAAGCGACTCCACCGGCCCGGACGCCGACGCCAAGAGCTCGACGGTCCTGGGCATGCAGTTGGGCGCCCTGGACGACGCCGCCCGCAGCCGCCTGGGCCTGCCCGCCGAGGTTCGCGGTGCGGTGGTCACCGGGGTGAAGACCTCTTCCGACGCGGCGGAAAAAATCCGCCCGGGCGACGTGATCGTCCATGCCGGGGAGCGGGCCGTCGGCGGTCCCGCCGATGTTTCGGCGGCGGTGGCCGACGCCAAGAAGGACGCGCGGCCCTACGTCCTGCTGGGTGTGCGTCGCGAGGGCCGCACCCTGTTCCTGCCCATCAAGATCGGCGACAAGTAGGCATAGGGGACCAGGGCCGGGGGCGAATTTGCGAATCCTGATCGTCGAGGATGACGCCGAGGCGGGGGCGGCCATGGTCCGTGGCTTGACCGAGGCGGGCAACGCCGTGGTTCACGCCGCCGACGGCGCCGAGGGGCTCAAGACGGCGGAGGCCGGCGGCTTCGACGTGCTGGTGGTCGACCGCATGATGCCAAGGCTCGACGGTCTGTCCCTGGTGGAGACTCTGCGCCGGCAGGGGGACCAGACCCCGGTCCTGTTCCTGTCGGCCCTGGGGGAGATCGAGGATCGCGTCACCGGCCTGAAGGCGGGGGGCGACGATTATCTGGTCAAGCCCTACGCCTTCGCCGAGCTGATCGCCCGGGTCGAGGCCCTGGCCCGACGGCGGGAGACCGGCTCGGTCCAGACCACCCTGCGGGTCGGGGAGCTGGAGATGGACCTGATCGGCCGCACGGTCCGCCGGGAGGGCAGGGAAATTGATCTTCAACCCCGGGAATTCCAGCTTTTGGAGTTCCTGATGCGTCACGCCGGCCAGTCGGTGACCCGCACCATGCTGCTGGAGAAGGTCTGGGAATATCACTTCGATCCCCAGACCAACGTCATCGATGTGCACATCTCCCGGCTGCGGGCCAAGATCGACAAGGGCTTCGAGCATCCGATGCTGCAGACCGTGCGCGGCGCGGGCTATCGGCTTGACACCTAGGGCCGGGCCATGGCCCTGCCGCCCCTTCTTCGCACCACCACCTTTCGCCTGACCCTGCTGTTCCTGGCCCTGTTCGCCGGCGCCGGGGCGGCGTTCCTGGGCTACATCTATCTGATGACCGCGGGGGAGGTGACGCGCCTGGCCGACGGGGCGATCACCAAGGAGATCCGGACCCTGGACGCCATCTACGCCAAGGGCGGGGTGGAGGCCCTGCGCGGGGCCATGGCGGAGCGCACCGCCATCGACCAGCCCTTTCTCTATCTGCTACTGGACAAGACCGGCCGGCGGATCTGGGGCACTATTCCCAACGCGCCGGTGGGTCAGTCGGACGAGCGCAACATCGTCTGGACCCGGTTTTCCGTGGCCCAATCCTGGGACGGCGCCCCCCGGGAGGCCAGGCTCGCCCGTGGGGAGCGCCAGCGGCTCAGCGGCGGGGAGATCCTGTTTGTCGGGTCCGACGTGGGCAATGCCGAAACCTATGTGCTGAAGATCGTCCGTGGCCTCTGGGGGGCGGGGTTCCTGGTGGTGTTCCTGGGCCTTGGGGGGGGCATCCTGGTTAGCCGTAATGTGACGCGGTCGGTTTCTGGGCTCAACGCGGTGGTCGGCGCGGTTCAGGGCGGGGACCTGCGGGCCCGGGTGAGGCCCCAGGGTAATGGGGACGAGTTCGACGCCCTGGCCGGCGGCCTCAACGACATGCTGGACCGGCTGGAGCGCTCCATCGGCGGCCTGCGCCATGCCGGGGACGCCATCGCCCACGACCTGCGCTCGCCCCTGACCCGCCTGCGCACCCGGCTGGAGGTGGCCATGCTGGATGTGGAGGCGGGCAGGAGCGATCCCAAGGCCGCCCTGGCCCAGGCCCTGGAGGACGCCGACGGGGTGCTCCGCACCTTTAACGCCGTTCTGGCCATATCCCGGTTGCAGGCCGCCGGCGCGGCGCCGGACCAGACCCTGTTCGATCCCAGCCAGCTGGCCGCCGACGTGGCCGAGCTTTATCAGCCGGTGTGCGAGGACAAGGGCCTGGATTTTCGCGCCGAGTTGGCCGGTGGCCTCACCGCCCGGGGCAACCGGGAATTCCTGGCCCAGGCCGTGGCCAACATCCTCGACAACGCCGTCAAATACACTCCCGAGGGTGGGGCGGTGATGCTGCGGGTGCGCCGGCGCTCCTCCGGCGAGGTGGAGTTCTCGGTCACCGACACCGGCCTTGGGGTGCCCGAGGCCGAGCGGGGGCGGGTGGTGGAGCGCTTCGTGCGCCTGGAGAATAGCCGCAACCAGCCCGGCGCCGGGCTGGGCCTGCCCCTGGTGGCCGCCGTGGCCCAGGCCCATGGTGGACGCCTGGAGCTGGATGAGGGTCCAGGTCGGGTGGGCGAGATGGGCCCGGGTCTGAGGGTGGCCGTGGTGCTGCCAAGGGTGGGACAGGATGGATAGCCCGGAAAGCCTCGCGCCCCTGGCCCAGAGCCTTCGCCCCTGTGGCCCGGTGATCGATCTCGCCGCCGTCCAGCGCGCGTTCGAGACCCTGACCCCGGCGGCCGCCGAGCAGGGCTGGAGCGAGCGTCTGGCCGAGGCGCGCGCCGCTCTGGAGCCGGTGTTTTCCGCTTCCCCCTATCTGGCCAGCCTCGCCCGGCAGCGGCCGCCCATGTTGGGGGAGGTTCTGGCGGTGAGCCCGGAGGCCAGCCTCACCCGGATCCTTGCGACCAGCGCGGCCCTTGAGGCCCAGCCCGGGACCCTGGAGGCCGTGGGCCGATCCTTGCGCCGACTCAAGGGCGAGACCCATCTGGTCACCGCCCTTGCCGATCTGGGCGGGGTCTGGGATCTGGATCAGGTCACCGGAGCCCTGACCCGCTTCGCCGACGCGGCCCTGCGCGCGGCCCTCGCGGCGGCGGCCCGGGCGGAGATCGAGCGGGGCCGCCTCAGGGCGCCCGAGGGCGCGGACCGAGGTCCGATCCCCGGTTTCTTCTGCATCGCCATGGGCAAGTACGGCGCCTTCGAGCTCAACTATTCCAGCGACATCGACTTTTCGGTGTTCTTCGATCCGCTCGCCCTGCCTCTGGCGGGGGACGCCGAGCCCCAGGCCCTGGCCGTGCGCCTGACCCAGACCATCGCCGAGCTGCTGCAGGCCCGCACCCCGGACGGCTATGTGTTCCGGGTGGACCTGCGCCTGCGCCCCGATCCCTCCTCGACTCCGCTGGCCGCGCCGGTGGCGGCGGCCATGGACTACTATGAGAGCGTCGGCCAGAACTGGGAGCGGGCGGCCTATATCAAGGCCAGGGTCGCCGCCGGGGACATGGCCGCCGGCCAGGCCTTTCTGGATGCGCTGCAACCCTTCATCTGGCGGCGCAATCTCGACTTCGCCGCCATCGCCGACATCCACTCCATCAAACGCCAGATCCATGTGCACAAGGTGGACGAGCGCATGGTGTCCAAGGGCGCCGATCTGAAGCTGGGCCATGGGGGCATCCGCGAGATCGAGTTCTACGCCCAGACCCAGCAGCTGATTCTGGGCGGGCGGGATCCGGGCCTGAGGGCCAGCCGCACCCTGGACGCCCTGCAAGCCCTGGCGCGGGCGGGTCATGTGGCGCCGGCCACCGCCGATGAGCTGTCCGAGGCCTATCGCACCCTGCGGGCCCTGGAGCACCGGGCGCAGATGGTCGGCGACCACCAGACCCACAAGCTGCCCGAGGCCGACGCCGACCGTCGCCGGATCGCCGCCCTGTTCGGCGAGGGCGATCTGCGCCGCTTCGACGCCGCCGTGGGCCGGCTGCTGCGGTCGGTCAACGCCCGCTATGGCGAGCTGTTCGCCGACGACGAGGACCTGTCCTCGAAATCCGGCAGCCTGGTGTTCACCGGGGTGGAGGACGATCCGGAAACCCTCAAGACCCTGCACCGGATGGGATTTTCCGATCCGGCGAAGATCTCGGGGACCATCCGCGCCTGGCATCACGGCCGCATCGCCGCCACCCGCACCGAGCGGGGCCGGGAGCTGTTCACCCGCCTGGCGCCCCGGCTCCTGGAAGCGGCCCAGGCCACAGGCGCCTCGGACGAGGCCTTCAAACGCTTCGCCGATTTCTTCTCCGGACTGAGCTCCGGGGTGCAGGTGCAGTCCCTGTTCCTGGCCCAGCCCAAGCTGTTCGAACTGGTGGTGGAGGTGATGGCCTTCGCCCCACGCCTGGCCATGACCCTGGCCCGCCATCCCACCGCCCTGGACGCCATGCTCGACGGCGGCTTCTTCCAGCCTATCGCGCCGGGGGAGCACATGGCCGCGCTCGAGGCGGCGATCGTCCGGGGTGGGCCGGGGTTCGAGGCGGCCATGGACGCGGCCCGGCGGGTGCATCGCGAACAGAGCTTCCGCATCGGCCTTCTGGTCATGAGCGGGGCGGCCACGGCGGCGGAGGCGGGGCCGGCCTTCGCGGACCTGGCCGACGCCTGCATCCGGGCCCTGGCTCCGGTGGCCCTGGCCGAGACCCATCGCCTGGGCGGGGACTTTCCCGGCGCCGTCGCCGTGGTCGCCCTGGGCCGCTGCGGCTCGCGGGAGATGACCGCCGCCTCGGACCTCGACCTGATGACCGTCTATCGGGCCGACGATCCCCAGGCGATGTCGGTCCTCAAGGGCTGGGGGGCGGAGACCGTGTTCAGCCGTTTCACCCAGAGACTGATCGCGGCCCTGTCGGCGCCCACGGCGGAGGGCGGCCTCTATGAGGTGGACATGCGCCTGCGCCCCTCGGGCACGGCGGGTCCGGTGGCGGTGAGCGCGGCGGCCTTTGGCGACTACTACGCCACCGAGGCCGAGACCTGGGAGTTCCTGGCCCTGACCCGGGCGCGGGTGGTGTGGGCCAGCCGCGAGACCTTCGCCCAGGAGACCACGGCGGCGATCGACGCGGCCCTGCGCCAGCCCCGGGAGCCGGTCGCCACCGCAAGGGACGTGCGGGAAATGCGCGAGCTGATGGCCAAGGAGCGCCCGCCCTTCGGCTTCTGGGATCTGAAACTGTCCCCGGGGGGCCTGATCGATATCGAGTTCGTCGCCCAGTACTTGCAGATCATCGGCGCGGCCGGCGCTGGCCCCCTCAATCCCCATACCGGCGAGGCCCTGGCGGCCCTTGCCGAGGCCCACGATCCCCACGCCGCCCAGCTCACCGATCTGGCGGGCGCCTGGACCTTGCAGCAGGACCTGTCCCAGCTTCTGGCCGTGGCCCTGGAAAAGCGCGCCGACCCCGCCGCCGAGCCCAAGGGGTTCCGCGCCCGCTTGGCCCGCGCGGGCCAATCCCGCACCTTCCCCGCCCTGGAAAAACGCCTGACCAAGGCCCGCGCGGCCGCCCGCTCCGCCTATGAGGCCCTGATCCCGAAAGCCTGAACCCCGGAGCCTTCCGCTCCAGAAACGTTTCAGGCCACGGCCTGGGCGCTCACGACCCCCTGATGCATGGGCAGGGTGATGGTGACCGTGGTGCCCACCCCCGGCTTGCTGGCGATATCCAGCTCGCCCCCGTGCAGCTCCACCAGGGACTTGGTCAGGGCCAGGCCCAGGCCCGTGCCCTGCTGGGTCTTGGAATGCTGACTTTCGATCTGTTCGAAGGGCTGGGCCAGGCGGGTGAGGTCCTCCTCGGAGATGCCGATGCCCGTATCCCGCACGATGATGCGCAGCTTTTCCACGCCGATCTCCCGGCGCTGTTCGGCGCTGACCGTGACCCGGCCCCCGTGAGGGGTGAACTTCAGGGCGTTGGACAGGATGTTCAGCAGCACCTGTTTCAGGGCGCGGTAATCGGCCTCGAACTCCGGCAGGGGCGGCAACTCGATATCGAGGGCCAGGCCTGAGGATTCCGCCCGATTGCGCACCAGGCGCACGGCGTCCTCCACCAGATCCTCCAGGATCAGGGGCTCGAAACTCAGGTTCATCTTGCCGGCCTCGATCTTGGACATGTCGAGGATGTCGTTGATCAGGGCCAGCAGGTGTTGGCCGGAATTCAGGATGTCCTGACAATATTCCTTGTAGCGGCGGTCCCCCAGGGGGCCGAACATCTCGCCGACCATGATCTCGGAAAAGCCGTTGATGGCGTTGAGCGGCGTGCGCAGTTCGTGGCTCATATTGGCCAGGAATTCGCTTTTGGCCTTGTTGGCGCCCTCGGCCCGGATCTTCTCGGCCTCGTACTTGCGGGCCAGTTCCGCCAACTGGGCCTGGCTCTGTTCCAGGTTGTCCACGGCCTCCTGAAGTTGGGCCTCGTTGGCCCGGCGGGCCTCGTCCTGCAGCTTGATGGCGGTGATATCGGCGGCGGTCATGACCATGCCGCCCTCCGCCGTGCGCCGCTCGGAGATCTGCAGCCAGCGCCCGTCGTCCATCTCGGCCTCGCGCACCCCCGGTCCGGCCTCGGGGGCGGGCTGCTCGCGCTTGATGGCCAGGCGCATATAGCGGTTCACCGCCTCATAGGCCGCGCCGGGCTTGAGCAGCCTCGGCTCCAGGCCGAAGAACACCCGGAAGCTCTTGTTGCACATGAGCAGGCGCCCGGACCGGTCCCACAGGACGAAGGCCTCGGAGACGCTGTTGATCGCGTCCCGCAGGCGCACCTCGGCGGCCTGGGCCCGGGCCTGGGTGACCCGCTCCTCGGTGACGTCCAGCATCACCCCCAGGATCCGGCGAAAGCCCTGTTGCCCAGCCTCGCCGGAGGTCTGGCCCCGGGCGTCGATCCACACCGACCGACCATCGGCCATGGGCACGCGGAAGGAGACGTCGAAGGCGCCGTAGGTTCGCGCCGCCTCCAGGGTCTGGCGCACCCGGTCGCGGTGTTCGGGGGCGATGCGCTCGAGCACGTCGGCGCCCGCCGCCGTGCCGCCGCCGCCCCAGCCCATGATGGCGCCGGTGATGTCCGACATGAACATCTTGTCCTCGTCCAGGTCCCATTCCCAGATCCCGCACCGCGCCGCCTCCACGGCCATGCGGAACTTGCGTTCGCTCTCGACGAAGGCCCGCTGGACGCTGTCGGCCTTGTCGATCTGCATCAGCAGCAACAGGGCCAGGGCGCAGCCGACCCCCAGGGGCGCCAGCAGGCCGAACAGCCGGCCGGCCATCACCTGGGCGGCGGGAGGGGCGGCCTTGGCCGGCGGGGTGGCGGCCAGGGCCAGCAGGGCGCCCCCGGCGGCTGGGGCGGCCACGAAATCCACGGGCCCGC
>JARLIP010000018.1 GCA_031291685.1 Caulobacteraceae bacterium
CTACACGGCGGCCAACCAGCTTCAGAGCCGCGCCTCGTCCAACAGCGTCTATGACTGGACCAACTTCACGGCGGGAACGACCAATAAGACCGCCGACGGCCTGAACCGGGACGCCTCGATCACGGCCCTGTCGGACGGCTATGACCACAATGGCAGTGTCACCGACGACGGAACCCGGCGGCTGACCTACGATTATGAGAACCGCATCACCGGGGCGACGATGATCGCCACCTCGGCGGTGACCAATCTGGCCTATGATCCCCTGGGCCGTCTGCAACAGCAGCAGACCACCCCCAGCGGGGGCTCCACGGCGACCACGCAGTTCCTCTATGACGGCAACCGCCTGAGCGCGGAATATGATGGCTCGGGCAATGTTCTGCGCCGCTATGTGCACGGCCCGGGGACCGACGAGCCGATCGTCTGGTATGAGGGCTCGGGCGTGACCGACCGCCGGTGGCTGCACGCGGACGAGCGCGGCTCGATCATCGCCTACGCCAATGTCTCCGGCGCGGTGACCACCTATGCCTATGGCCCCTATGGGGAGCCGGCGGCCTGGAGCGGTTCACGCTTCAGCTACACCGGCCAGATCATGATCCCGGAGATCGCGCTTTATCACTACAAGGCCCGGGCCTACGATCCCGCCGCCGGAAGGTTCATGCAGACCGATCCGATTGGGTATGATGGAGGACAGAACCTCTATGCCTATGTCGGTGGGGATCCGATGAATCTGACCGATCCGTCGGGTCATTGCTCAAGCTACGCCAACGCCGACTGCCAAGCGCTGCACGAAACGCAATCTTCGCCCGTGACTGTAAGTTCGTTGCCGCCAGTTTCGACGTTAGGAGAGCAGCGGTTAACGGCATATGTGGGCGGAAATCTCCAATTTTTTGCAGTTATCGGGGGGTCTGTATCTTATGGGTCTTACGTTACGGAGGATTCAAATAACGGGAATATAGTCGATCGGGGAACTTATCTTACGGTGAGGGCAGGCCTTGGATTAGGATTCGGGCTTGGTTTAGACTATGGGAAGCACGACGGAGGTGTGGAGGACAGATTAAATTCTGGAGGGCAGTTGTGCTTTGTGGTCTGCGGTAACAAAACGTTTAGCTATGCAGGAGATGAAGCGGAGAAGGAATTCAAAGCGAGCACATCAAAAGTAGATTATCAGCCAGATGCTTCTGCCAATTTTCTTAGTAAGGAGCCAAAAGGGTTAGAATTTTCCGGAAATCTAACGATTGGCGGCACGGCTGCTCTCACTTCGACAAAACCTGTGGAGAAATAATGATTAATAATATAATTGAGCTATTTGATATAAGATACGATCGTCCAGCATCAAGAATTGAATATTTATCTATTTTTTTTGTGTCACTTGTAATTTGGATTTTATGTATATCTATATTAAGTTATTTACGGATTCCCGATCCAGCCTCGTATATTTTTTTAATTTTGACATGGTCATTATGTATGTGGTTGGCAATTTGCGCCTCTATGAGAAGGCTGCAAGATATCGGTCGGCCGAGAAGTGATATTTTTTATCTAATAATACCGATATATGGAATAGTATTGTTGGTCAGAATGTTGTTGAGTCCGTCCAAGTTGGCGCATAAGTAGCCATTTGCCAAAATGAAAACGGGGCGACCAGCGGGGTGGGGGTGTTGGCGAGCTATGCCTACAACCCCTTAAGCCAGCGAACCGGGGTGACCCGTGGCAATGGCGGATCGAGCACCTATGGCTATGACGCGGCGGGTCGGCTGACCAGCCTGGCCCACGCCATGCCGACGGCGGGGGCGGCGAGCAATGTCAGCCTGACCCTGGCCTACACGGCGGCCAACCAGCTTCAGAGCCGCGCTTCGTCCAACAGCGTCTATGACTGGACCAATTTCACGGCGGGGACGACCAATAAGACCGCCGACGGTCTGAACCGCGACTCCACGATTACGGCCCTGTCGGACGGCTATGACCACAATGGCAGCGTGACCGACGATGGAACCCGGCGGCTGACCTATGACTATGAGAACCGCATCACCGGGGCGACGATGATCGCCACCTCGGCGGTGACCAATCTGGCCTACGATCCCCTGGCCGTAACGGGCGTCAGGATCGGGAGTGCGGGGGTATGGATGTGGGTAACTGAACGCGGAAGATCATAACATACGGAAAAGACGATAATATTTGTGGGTATTGGGCGGACTCCCTCTCCGCCATCCTGCTTCGCGCATAGCGCTTCGCAGTACTTGCCCCCAGGTTTCAGCGGAAACGGGCGCCTCTTGAAGGTGGGGCAGGGTGAGCGCGCCGGATATTTTCGTGATGTCACCGTATCCCGCGCCGCGCGTCTGACCGGCGGTAGCGCGCGATCGCAGGTCGATGCGGAATGCCTGGTCTGGTCGCTTGTCCCTCGGCGCCCTGAAGGAATGGGCGTCCTGAACGAATGCGGGCGGCGGGCGTTCCCTCAGGAGGTCATGAATGAGCGCGCTGGTGGACACCAAGATTCTTCTGATCGTTGAGGACCAGATACTACCGGCCATGGGGCTCAAGGACGAGCTTGAGGACGGCGGCTATCGGGTGCTTGAACTGGCCGTTCGGCATCAGGAGGCGCTGGGCTTGGCGCGCGAGATCAAGCCTGACCTGGCCCTGGTCAATATTGAACTGGCATGCGGCGATGACGGGGGTGCGCTGGCCCACGATCTGAAGGGGCTTGGCGTGCCGGTTCTGTTCATCAGTGGGCAGGTCGATCGCGCCAAGCTGGGACGGGCGGTGGCGATCGCTTCTCTGGCCAAGCCCTATAGCGGGGCGGATATCGTTGACGCCGTCGACTACCTCTTTCGCCATGAGCACGGGGACGAGTCCCGGCCGGGGCCCGCCGCCTGGAGATGTGCGACATCGCGGCGCCGGATCGGCCGTCGGCCATGGGCTGAGGCGGTTGGAGCGATGGATGGCTCCACGTGGAGCGAAGCGGCCGATTTGCAGAAGGAAGGTGATGGTGACCAACCAAACCTGCACTGCCCCGGTTTTGCGCAAGCCTAGGTCACGCCCGATGAAGGCAAGCAATCTGTCCGCGCTATAGCCTTCTGACGCCGTATGATTCCCTCCTCACACCGGCTTGCCGGGGTCTCAATGTTCATTTATAACCAACCAGTCGGATTTGAATTGGGGTGCGGATGGGACGCAAGCGTGTCATCGGTCAGGATCGCGTCCTAGACGCCGCACAGGCTGTGGTGGCGCGCGTCGGCGCGGCCCGGCTGACGCTGGAGGCGGTCGCCGCCGAGGCTGGCATCAGCAAGGCGAGCGTAATCTATGACTACAAATCCAAGCAGGCGCTGATCGAGGCGGTAGTCCGCCGAGCGATGTCAGTGGATGACGCCTTGAACGATGCGGCGACAGTGGCGCTAGGCGATGTAACCAGCCCGGTCGTCCTGGGGCGGATCGCCGCCGCCGCGGAGCCGCTGCCGCCCGAAGGCCGTGCAACCGCACTCGCGCTATGCGCGGCGCTCGCGCAGGACGCGCGGCTGCGTACGGTGATCCAGGACCATCAGACCGCCGTCATCGACAGTATCCTGGCCGGTTCCGCCCAACCCCGCGGAGCGCTGCTTGCCTATCTCGCGCTTGAAGGGTTGAAGCTGCTTGAGAGCCTCGACTTTCATGCCTTCCCCAAAGACCAGCGCGATGCGCTGTTGTGCGAGATCGCCTGGCTGGTCGAGCAGCGTCCGGTTCACTGCGAACCACCGGCATGACACCGCCCGCGGTTCGAAGCGCTCGGCGCCGACTTTGCAAAGCTGACCAGGAGCTTCACCATGAGTGATAGCGTGTCCACGATGGCTTCTCCCCCAAAGCGCATTTTCCTGACCGGCGGCAGCGGCTATGTCGGCCGTAACCTCATCCGGCATTTCGTTGGCAAGGGCAGCACGGTCGTGGCGCTCGCTCGTAGCCCGGCCTCGGCCGCGGCAGTCCAGGCGCTCGGCGCAACATCTTTCTCCGGCGATATCTTCGCCGCCGGCCTGATCGACGGCATGGCGGGGTGCGACGCGCTGATCCATGCCGCTGCGGACATCGATCATGGTCGAGGTAGTGCGGAGCAGCAGCGGACCAATGTCGACGGAACGCGCCATGTCTTCGAAGCCGCACGGCGTTCGGGTGTTGGCCGGGCCCTGATCATCAGCACCGAGTCGGTGCTGCTCGACGGATCGCCGCTGATCGATGCTGACGAGACGCGGCCTTTCCCGCGCCGGCCGGTCGGCGCCTACTCCAGGAGCAAGGGCGAGGCCGAACGGCTCGCGCTATCGCAAGCAGCGCCGGGTTTTGCTGCAATGGCGGTGCGCCCGCGTTTCGTCTGGGGTCGCGACGACACCACCGCGCTGCCCCAACTGGTCGCGGCCGTGACGTCGGGCAAATTCGCGTGGATCAGCGGTGGCCACTATCCCACCTCGGCCACGCACGTCGTCAATCTGGGTGTCGGCGTCGAATTGGCGTTAACGCGGGGACGCGCCGGTGAGGTCTATTTCATCACCGATGGACAACCGGTTGAGTTTCGCACCTTCGTGACCGGGCTGCTCGCAAGCCAGGGCATTTCCGCGCCCGACAAAAGTATGCCGCGCGGGGTGGTGCGCACGGTCGCAACGATTGGTGATATCCTTGGCCGTCTGTCCGACGGCCGGATCAAGGCGCCCGTCAGCCGACAGGAATTTGCGACCTCGGCGGTGCCGGTCACGCTGGACATCGGCAAGGCGCGCAGGGAACTCGGCTACGCGCCGACGATGACGACGGCCGAAGGTCTGGCGGAACTGGCGGACTGGTCGGCGATCGGCGCCGCGAGAGCGTTCTGACCTCGCCTTCGGAAGCCGCCGTTCTCAGACGATGAGCCGATCAGGCTTCCGCCGCAGCAAACGGAGCGTTCGTCCAGTAGTTCAGCTGCATCGGGCGTGCACGACCCCTACGACCGCCCGCAATCCGCCCCCACCTCACCACCTGAAAATTCAAGCCAAGGCGCCCATATTCCATCACCATAGCCGCCCGCGACCCGATGGAGAGACCATGGCCAAGGATGATGGCGTTCGGCCCTATACCCATCCCGCCGGGGGTTGGGACGCCCTGGGGGCGGTGGCGCGGGCGATCCGCACGCAGATGGACGTGGCCGTGGGGGCCAAGACCCTGTTGCGCAACAACCAGCCCGTGGGGTTCGACTGTCCCGGCTGCGCCTGGCCCGATCCCAAGCACACCTCCGCCTTCGAGTTCTGCGAGAACGGGGCCAAGGCCGTCACCTGGGAGGCGACCAAGAAGCGGGCGAGCCCCGAGGTCTTCGCCCGGCATACGGTCAGCGAGCTGCTGACCTGGGCCGATCATGACATCGAGAACCTGGGCCGGCTGACCCATCCCATGGCCTATGACGCGGCCTCGGACCGCTATGTGGCCATCGGCTGGGACGAGGCCTTCGCCCGGATCGCCGCCGGGCTGAACGCTCTGCCCAGCCCCGACATGGCGGAGTTCTATACCTCTGGCCGGGCGTCCAACGAGGCGGCGTTTCTCTACCAGCTGTTCGTGCGGGCCTATGGCACCAACAACTTCCCCGACTGCTCCAACATGTGCCACGAGGCCACCAGCGTCGGCCTGCCCCAGTCCATCGGTATCGGCAAGGGCACGGTCTCGCTGGAGGATTTCGACCACGCCGAGGCGATCATCTCCATCGGTCACAATCCGGGCACCAACCACCCGCGCATGATGACCACCCTGCGCGAGGCGGCCAAGCGCGGCGCCCCGATCGTGGTGATCAATCCCCTGAAGGAGCGGGCCCTGGAGCGGTTTGCCGCCCCCCAGTCTCCGGTGGAGATGGCCACCTTCGGCGCCACCGCCATCGCCAGCGACTATCTGCAGGTCAAGGTCGGCGGCGACGCCGCGGCGCTGAAGGGGATCATGAAGGGGGTGCTGGCCCTGGACGCGGCGGACCTGGCGGCGGGCGGCGCGGGTCTGCTCGACCGGGCCTTCATCGCCGAGCACACCCAAGGCTTCGAGGCCCTGGTCGCGGATCTGGAGGCCACGGACTGGGGCGCCATCGAACAGGCCAGCGGCCTGGAGCGGGGGCGGCTGGAACAGGTGGCGCGGGTCTATTGCGCGGCCAGGAGCGTGATTGTCTGCTACGGCATGGGGGTCACCCAGCACCGGGCGGGCACGGCCAATGTGCAGCTGATCTCGAACCTTCTGTTGCTGCGGGGCAATTATGGGCGGCCGGGGGCGGGGATCTGCCCCCTGCGGGGCCATTCCAATGTCCAGGGTGACCGCACGGTGGGGATCGACGAAAAGGCCCCGGCGCCCTTGCGCGAAGGCATCAAGCGGGTGTTCGGCTTTGATCCCCCCGCGGCGCACGGCCACGACGCGGTGGAGGCGATAAAGGCCATAGCCGAGGGCAGATCCAGGGCCATGATCTGCCTGGGGGGCAATCTGGCGGTGGCCATGTCCGACCCCCGGCGCAGCTTCGCCGCCGTGCGCGGCCTGGACCTTTCGGTGCACATCGCCACCAAGCCCAACCGCTCGCACCTCATGGTGGGCAAGGAGACCCTGCTCCTGCCCTGTCTGGGCCGCACGGAGCTGGACATGCAGGCCGGCGGCGCCCAGTCGGTGACGGTGGAGGACTCCATGTCCATGGTCCACGCCTCCAAGGGGCGCCTGCCGGCGCCGTCGGAGCATGTGCGCTCCGAGCCCGCCATCATCGCCGGCATCGCCAGGGCGGTGTTGGGGGATCGCTACGGTATCGACTGGGAGGGCATGGTCGCCGACTATGACCGCATCCGCGACGCCATCGAAGGGGTGCTACCGGCCTTCGCCGACTACAATGCGCGCATCCGCCAGCCCGGGGGCTTTCGCCTGCCGCTGGGGCCCACGCAGCGGGTCTGGCACACGCCCTCGGGCAAGGCCCAGTTCATGGTGTTCGAGGGCCTGGCCGAGGACCCGCGCAGCCAAGACCCCGCCGTGCTGACCCTGACCACCCTGCGCAGCCACGATCAGTACAACACCACCATCTATGGCCTGGACGACCGCTATCGCGGGGTGTTCGGCCGCCGGGACGTGGTGTTCCTGAACCCCGAGGATTTGGCCGAGCGCGGTCTGGCGGCGGGGGACAGGGTGGATCTGCACGCCGCGCCCCAGGCTGGCGAGGCGGCGGACCCGGATGCGGTGCTGCGGGGCCTGACCGCCGTGGCCTACGATATTCCCCGGGGCTCCGCCGGCGCCTACTATCCCGAAGCCAATATCCTGATCCCCCTGGCGCACAGCGACCCCCAGAGCGGCACGCCGTCCTATAAGTCCGTGCCGGTGCGGGTGACGCGGGCGGGTTAGGGCGGGGCCATGCGCTGGGCGATGCCGCCGAGGAAGCGGTCGCGCAGCAGGGTCAGGGCGGCGGCGGTCTTGGTGCGGTCGGCCACCAGGTCCCGCCCGATGGCCAAGCCTTGAGTCGCGGTGATCAGCAGGTAGAGATCATCGATCAGGCCGGTCACATCCTCGATCTCGTGCATCTGGGCGAATTCAGTGATTTGCGCCCCGAGCCGCGCGTCCATGGCGTGCATGGCGCGCGTCAGCCCATCGGTCAGCCCAAGGTCCCATCTGCTGGCCAGCTGGATCTCGGTGAAGGCCCTGGCCGGCAGTTCGTTCTGCACCCGCCACATGATGGTCGGAAAGTCCCGCATCCCCTGCAGCAGGCTGTCATAGCGCAACAGGCCCGCCTCGATGGCCAGCAGCATCTGCTCCATGGCGGTCTGGGCGGTGGCCACCATCAGGCTCTCGCGAGTGGGGAACTGGTGCAGCAGGGCGCCGCGGCTGTAGCCGGTGTCGTCCAGCACCGCCTGAATGCTGGTGGCGCCATAGCCGTTCAGCGCGACCAGCTTGATGGTGGTGTTCAGCAGGATCTCGCGGGTGGCCTGGCCCCGCCTTGTCACGCGGTGGCCCGGCCCCGGGCCCGTGTCCGCAAGTGTTTCAGCCAAGCCTCACCTGTCGCCAGTCATGGGAACGCCAAGGGGTTATCGGAAGTGGGCGGGGCGCCGTCAATGACGGAGCCCCGCATCCGCCCCGCCATCAGCTGAACACCAAACCCTCGAAGTCCCCCTTGGCCCGCCAGGCGTCCATCAGCGCGAAGAAGGCGGCCGCGCCCAGGCCATAGCCAAAGCCCTGGGCGGCGCTGGCCGTGATCTGGCCTTCGAGGTTGTAGTAGCCGGGGGTGCATTCGGAGAAGAACCCGACCACCATCCCGGAAACCGCCATGCAGTGCTGGACCCAGGCCGCCTCGCCCTCGGCGCTCGCCTCGACGGTTGGCCGTTCGACAGCGCGCGCCTGGGTCAGGATCGCCGCGATGTTCTTGGCGCCCTCGGACAGGCCGTGGCAGAAATTCGCGGGCAGGGCGCTCTGGGCGTTTTGATGGATGAACAGGTTGGGAAAACCCTGCACGTGCATGCCGTGCAGGGTGGCGAACTCGTGGCTCCACCTGTCCTGAAGCGAGGCGCCGTCCCGGCCGACGATGTCATAGCCCGCCCGGCGGACATAGTCGGTGCCGACCTCAAAGCCGGACGCGAAGATGATGCAATCGACCGGATAGTGCTGGCCGGCGACGATGAATCCGTCCGGGGTGATCTCGTCCACGCCCTGACCGTCGGTATCGACCAGGGTCACATTGGGGCGGTTGAAGGTTTCGAGATAGCCATCGTGGAACACCGGCCGCTTGCAGAAGCGGCGATACCAGGGCTTCAGGGCCGCGGCGGTGTCGGGGTCCTTCACGATGGCGTCCACCCGGGCGCGGATCTCCTGCATTTTCTCGGCGTCGGCGCGCTCGGCGGCGGCCATGGCGGCGGCCATCGGGTCAGCCGCGCTGGCGAATTCGGCGAGGCCGCCGGCGATTTTCTTGAACAGGAAGGTCCAGCCGTCGTCGATCAGGTCGACAGGCGGCATGCCCCCTGATGTCAGGAGATTGAAGTTGTCGATCAGCTTCTGTTGCCAGCCTGGCTCCAGATTGCGCGCCCAGTCCTCATCGGTGGGCTTCTCCTGGCGCACATCGACGCCGCTGGGGGTGCGCTGGACCACGTAGAGGTGCTCGGCGTGCTCCGCCAGGTGGGGAATGCACTGGATGGCGGTCGCGCCGGTGCCGATGATGGCGACGCGCTTGCCGGCAAGGCCCGTCAGCCCGCCCTCCGGTCCGCCGCCGGTATAGCCATAGTCCCAGCGGCTGGTGTGGAAGGTGTGCCCCTTGTAGTCGGGGATGCCCTTGATCCCCGGCAGCTTCGGTTTGGA
>JARLIP010000111.1 GCA_031291685.1 Caulobacteraceae bacterium
ATCCGAACGGCAACGCCCAGATCGGCCCGGTGGTCAACAAGACCCAGTGGGACAAGATCCAGCGGCTGATCAAGGCCGGCATCGCCGAGGGCGCCACCCTCGTCACTGGCGGCCCGGATCGTCCGGAAGGCCTCGACAAGGGCTTCTATGTGAAGCCGACGGTGTTCGCCAACGTCACCAACGACATGACCATCGCCAAGGAAGAGATCTTTGGCCCGGTGGTCTCCATCCTCGGCTACGAGACCGTGGATGAGGCCGTCAGGGTCGGCAACGACACCGAATACGGTCTGGCCGCCTATGTGTCCGGCACGGACCAGGCCAAGATCCGTGACGTGGCCGCCCGCCTGCGGGCCGGTCAGGTCAGCATCAACGGCGCCGGCGGGGACATGATGGCGCCCTTCGGCGGCTACAAGATGTCCGGCAACGGCCGCGAGTGGGGCGATCACGCCTTCGCCGAGTTCCTCGAGACCAAGGCGATCCTCGGCTACAACGCCCAGGCCGCCGAATAGGCTGAAGACACCCCAGGGGTCGGCGGAGCAATCCGCCGGCCCCTGTTTCTTGCGCTCAAGACATCCGCACACCGAGAGGAAGGCCGAGCATGCTCGACGCCCAGTTCAAAGCCATGCTCGACGCCGCCAAGCAGGCCGCTCAGCCCTCCCTGGAGAGCCTGCCCGTGGATATGGGCCGGGCGATCTATCGCAGCCTGCGCACCGACGGCGATGTGACCTATCACGGTCAGGTCCGCGACCTGCAGGTGGCCGGCGCCGCCGGGCCGATCGGCGCGCGGCTCTATACCCCCAAGGACGCCCCAGCCTCCGGGCCGGGGCTGATCTTCTATCACGGGGGCGGCTTCGTCATCGGCGACTTGGAAAGCCATGACGGCCTTTGCCGGCAACTGGCGGAAGCCTCGGGCGTGCGCGTCCTGGCCGTCGACTATCGCCTGGCGCCGGAGGCCAAGTTCCCCGCCGGCCATGAAGACGCCGTCAGCGCGGCCAACTGGGCTTTCGAGCACGCCGCGGAGATCGGCTTCGATACCGCCCATGTGGCCGTCGGCGGGGACTCGGCCGGGGGTAATCTGGCCGCCTCCACCGCCATCACCCTGCGCGACCAGGGCCGCTATAAGCTGGCCTTTCAACTGCTGCTCTATCCGGTGGTTCAGTTCACTGGCGAGACGGAATCCATGCGCAAGCTGTCCGAGGGCTACTTCCTGACCAAGAAGGGCATGGACTGGTTCACCGCCTGCCTGTTCGGGGACGGCGACAAGGCTCACCCCCAGGCCAGCGTGCTCTTGCACCCATCCCTGGAGGGCCTGCCCCCGGCCCTGGTGGTCACCGCCGGCTTCGATCCCCTCAAGGACGAGGGCCGCGCCTATGCCGAAAAGCTGACGGTCGCGGGGGTGACGGTGGAGCATCGGGAATACGCCCGTTTCATCCACGGCTTCTACAACATGGCGGGCATCTCACCCGCGGTTGCGCCGGTGGTCCAGGAAACAGCCGCGGCGCTGAAGGCGGCCCTGGCCTGACCTTTCGCCCTGCTCCCCTGTTCGAAGAGCGGGGGAGCTGGCGGGGCGCCACCCCGCAACACCTCCCCCGCATCGCGGCGCGAAGCAGGGGAGGAAATAATCCCTAGATCTCGTCCTCGTCCGCCGCCGACCGCAAGCGTCGGCGACGGGCCGCCGCCACCGCGAGCACCCCAGCGCCAAAGGCCGCCGAGGCCAGGGAGCCGATGACGATGGCCAAGGTCGCCTCGGGGCCGCCGGGGCCGTGGCGGGGGAAAGTCAGGTCGGCGATGAACAGGCTCATGGTGAAGCCCACCCCGCACAGGGCCGCCACCCCGTAGAGCTCGAGCCAAGTCGCCCCCGTGGGCCGGCGGGCCAAGCCCGAGCGGATGGCGATCCATACCGCCCCCAGCACCCCGACCTGTTTGCCGATCAGGAGTCCGGCGGCGATGCCCAGGGGCGCGGGGGTCAGCATCTGCCTGGGGTCCACGCTTGACAGGGACACGCCCGCCGCGGTCAGGGCGAACAGGGGCAGGACCCCGAAGGCCACATAGGGGTGCAGGGTGCGCAGGAAGTTCTTGAGCACCCCCTCCTGCCCCGGCCGCCGGGGGGCGACCGGCACGGTCAGGGCGCCCGCGACCCCCGCAAGGGAGGTGTTGATCCCGGACTTCAGGGTAAAGGCGCCCAGGACCAGGAAGCCAACGGCCCGAAACAGAAACGGCGCCTCCTTCCATTCCGACAGGGCGATCAGCCCCACCAGGGCCAGGGCCGCGCCCAGCAGGTACCAGGCGTGGATCTGGCTGGTGAACAGCACCGCGATCAGGGCCACGGCCCCCAGGTCGTCGGCTATGGCCATGGCCAGCAGGAAAATACGCAGGGATTGCGGCAGGCCGCGCCCCACCATGGCCAGGGCCGCCAGGGCGAAGGCGATGTCGGTGGCCGTGGGGATGGCCCACCCGTGAGGCGTGCCTCCGGACCGCAGATTGAAGGCCAGATAGATCAGGGCGGGGGCGATCATGCCTCCGGCCGCCGCGGCCACCGGCAGGGCCAGCTTGCGCGGGCTGGACAGCTCGCCCTTGAGCACCTCCTGCTTGATCTCCAATCCCACGACGAAGAAGAAGACCGCCATCAGGCCTTCCTTGATCCAGTCCTGGACCGTCAGGGTCTCGGAAAAGCCGCCGAGCTGGATGGTGAAATCCGAGCCGATCGCCTGGAAATAGGCGTGGGACAGGGGTGAGTTGGCCAGGATGAAGCCGATCAGGGCGGCCACGGCCAAAACGGCGCCGCCGGCCGCCTCGGTCTTCAGGAAATCCAGGGTGGGGCGCAGGGCCACGGGGTCACGCTCGCACTCGATAGAATGACACCAGCGGTTACCATGGGGCGAGCTGTGGGCAAACGCATTCCGGAGAAGAACAGGCCGCTTGTATCAAAGGGCGGTCACGGCCATTTGGAGACCCATGCCCGTCACCCGCGCCTATCGCCCCGACCCCCGGTTCATGACCCTCGGCGAGGACTTCGCCGATCCGGCCCGGCCGGCGGCCTTTCCCCGCTCCGAGATCCGCTTTCGCAATAACCGGGCCGCCGCCACGGTTGGCCTGGAGGGCCTGAGCGACGTCGAATGGGTGGCCGCCTTCGCCCGGTTCGAGCCCCTGCCGGACAATCAGCCCCAGCCGTTGGCCATGCGCTATCACGGCCACCAGTTCCGCAACTACAACCCCGACATTGGCGATGGGCGCGGCTTTCTGTTCGCCCAGCTGCGGGAGGCGGGGACGGAGCGGCTCCTGGATCTCGCCGGCAAGGGGTCTGGCCGCACGCCCTGGTCGCGCAATGGCGATGGCCGGCTGACCCTCAAGGGCGCCGTGCGCGAGGTGCTGGCGGCGGAGATGCTGGAAGCCCTGGGCGTGCCCACCAGCCGGGCCTTTTCCCTGATCGAGACGGGGGAGGCTCTGCATCGGGGGGACGAACCCAGCCCGACCCGCTCGGCGGTGCTGACCCGCCTGTCCCACAGCCATATCCGGTTCGGGACCTTCCAGCGGCAGGCCTATTTCAACCGCGCGGACAATATCACCCGCCTGATCGACCACGCCGCCGAGGCCTACTATCCCGAGATCCTGCCCTTCGAGGGCGAGGAACGGGCTCTGGCCCTGCTGCGAGTGGTGCTGGCGGCCTCGGCCCGGCTGGTGGCCCGCTGGATGGCCGCCGGTTTCGTGCATGGGGTGCTCAACACCGACAACCTCAACCTCACCGGGGAAAGCTTCGACTACGGCCCCTACCGGTTTCTGCCGCGCAACGATCCCAACTTCGTCGCCGCCTATTTCGACGAGGGCGGGCTCTACAGCTTCGGCCGCCAGGCCGAGGCGGTGTTCTGGAACCTGAACCAGCTGGCCAGCTGCCTGACCCTGGTGGCCGACCGCGAGGCCCTGATCGAGATCCTGAAGGACTTCGCGCCGGCCTATCGGCGAGAACTGGCGGCGGCCATGCTGCGGCGCCTGGGCCTGAAGAGCCGTTCCCCCGACGAGGACGTGGATCTGGTCAACGCCGCCTTCCGCGCCCTGGCGGCGGGCGGCGACGCTCAAGGCTGGGAGCCCTTCTTCTTCGACTGGTTCGGCGGCGCCGCCTCGGCCCAGCGCGCCCTGGCCGGCCCCCGGTCCTTGCTCTATGCGGACGAGGCTTTCGCCGATTTCCGCGAGAAGCTGGCGGATTTCGAGGCGGCGGCGCCCGAGCGCCTGGCCGATCCTTATTTCGCCCGGAGCGAGCCCGAGACCTTGCTCTATGACGAGATCGAGGCCCTGTGGGCGCCCATCGCCGAGCGCGATGACTGGGCCCCGTTCCACGCCAAGGTCGCCGCCATCCGCCAGGCCGGGGCGGCGTGGGGCCTGGATTAGGCCGCCGGTCGAGCCCCTTTTGCTGCAAATCAAGCCGGACGGGCGCCGAGGTCTGTTCGGTCTTCTGTCCGGCGGCGGCCTGGGCTAACCAGGGGCGCTTCAAACCCCAATCGGCGGAGCGTCCTTGTCCATCGTCCCGGTCTCCCTGACGGCCTATCAGGCCGATTTCGACGGCTTTTCCCAAGCGCTGGGCGCCTCCTTCGAGCGCTACGGCTTCGCGGTGATCTCCGACTGCGACCTGCCCGCCGAGGTGATCGACCGGGCGCTTGCCAGCGCGCGCGCCTTCTTCGACCTGCCGGAAGCGACCAAGCGGGCCTATGTGGCGCCCGGCGGCGGCGGCCAGCGGGGCTATACTCCCTTCGGCGTGGAGACCGCCAAGGGCGCGGACCACTATGATCTCAAGGAGTTCTGGCATGTCGGCCGGCAACTGCCCGAGGGCCATCCCTACCGCGCTATCTATGGTGACAATCTATGGCCCAGCGAGGTTCCCGACTTCCGTGCGAACCTGATCGCCCTCTACGACGGCCTGGAGGCCCTGGGCCATCGGCTGCTGCGGGCCATCGCCCGGCATCTGAACCTGGCTGACGATTTCTTCGAGGCCACGGTCAAGGACGGGGATAGCATCCTGAGGCTGCTGCACTATCCGCCGGTGCCCGCCGACGCGGGCGGGGTGCGCGCGGGCGCCCACGAGGACATCAACACCATCACGCTGTTGCTCGGGGCCGAGGAGGCGGGGCTGGAGGTGCTGGACCGCCGCAATGGCCAGTGGCTGGCGATCAATCCGCCGCCGGGCGCCCTGGTGGTCAATATCGGCGACATGCTGCAGCGCCTGACCAACGGCGTCCTGCCCTCCACCACCCACCGGGTGGTCAATCCGGCGCCGGAACGGCGGGGGTTTTCCCGCTATTCCACGCCCTTTTTCCTGCACTTCGCTCCGGACTATCTGATCCGCACCCTGCCATCCTGCATCACCCCCGAGCGCCCCGACGCCTATCCCGACCCCATCACCGCCCGGGATTTCCTGTTGCGGCGCCTGCGGGAGATCAAGCTGGTCTAGAACGCCTTTGCTCCCCTGTCTGGCGCAGCCATACGGGGGAGCTGTCAGGACGCAGTCTGACTGAGGGGGCGTACCGTCGGTTCGAGCGTCCCCTCCGTCACGGGGCTTCGCCCCGCGACACCTCCCCCGCGTCGCTGCGCGAAGCATGGGAGGAGGGTGCGACTCTTCCCAAGGCTCAGCCTGATTGACGCTGCGTGCGCGCCTTCCCATCATCCATGACGAATCACGGGAGGCGAGCATGAGGCTAAGGCTGATTCTGGCGGCGCTGATCGCGGGTTCCCTGGGGACGGGACCCGGTCTCGCCCAAACCTATCCGCGTGCGCCCGCGCCGCCGCCTCCGATCGCGTCCGCCTCCGCCGCGCCGGCTCCGCCCGCCCTGCTCACCGCCGAGGCCAGCCACGAGGCCGTCACCCGCTGGCTGGCCGACAATGTCCCCAGTTCCCGGAGCAAGACGGTCTATGTCAGCGGGACCGAGGCCTTCTGGATCGAGCACGAGGATCACGACCCCAAGAAGCCCATGCGGGTGGTGGCGACCATCCATAGCGAGACCTTCGCCGAGACCGGCAGCGAGGATCGCTCGGTCTATCAGGTCACGGAGTACGACTGCGAGAAGCAGACCCAGTACCAGATCTATCTTCGCCGCTACCCCGGCTCGGACCTGAGCGGCGAGGCGCGCAAAGATAAGACCCTGCTCAAGACAGCGCAGTTCGTCTCACCGGTGGATCAGGACTATGCCCATCTGCGCACCGTCTGCCTGCCAATCTACGATCAGAACCGCAAACGCACCTATTCGATCACCATCCCCTCGCGCTAGAGCAGGGTCAGGTTCGGCGCACGAAGGAGCAGGGCGTGGGTGAATGGGTGTTGGGCGTCATTGGCGGATCGGGTCTCTATGACATCGACGGCCTTCAGGATCCGCGTTGGATCGGCGTCGAAACCCCCTGGTGCGCCCCCTCGGACCATCTGCTGACCGGAACCCTCGGGACGCTGAAGCTGGTGTTCCTGCCACGCCACGGCCGGGGTCACGTGTTGGCCCCCACCGACGTCAACGCCCGGGCCAATATCGCCGCCCTCAAGCAGGCCGGCTGCACCGATATCCTTTCGCTGTCGGCGGTGGGCTCCCTGCGCGAGGCCCTGGACCCAGGGACCTTCGTGGTGGTGGACCAGTTCATCGACCGCACCTTCGCCCGGGACAAGAGCTTCTTCGGACCGGGCCTGGTGGCCCACGTCTCCATGGCCCATCCGGTCTGTCCGCGCCTGGGCGCCCTGGCGGCCGAGGCCGGGCGCGAGGCGGGCGCCAAGGTGGTGGAGGGCGGAACCTATCTGGCCATGGAGGGCCCGCAGTTCTCCACCCGCGCCGAGAGCGAGCTTTATCGCACCTGGGGCTGCGACGTGATCGGCATGACCAACATGCCCGAGGCCAAGCTGGCCCGGGAGGCCGAGATGCCCTACGCCTCGGTGGCCATGGTCACCGACTATGACTGCTGGCACGAGGACATCGCCCACGTCGAGGTCTCCCAGATCGTGGCCTGCCTGCTGGACAACGCGGCCAAGGCGCGGGATCTGGTGGTGCGGCTGTCGGCCAAGCTCCAGGGCGCCCGGCCGGCCTCACCCATCGACACCGGCCTGAACGATTCCATCATCACCACCCCCGCCGCGCGGGATCCTGCGATGGTGGAAAAGCTGAAGGCGATCGCCGGTCGGGTCCTCTGACCCTGTTTGAAATTCACGAAAGAGACGCGCCCATGACTCTGGCCGACGCCATCCGCACCATTCCCGACTATCCCAAGCCCGGGATCATGTTCCGCGACATCACCACCCTACTGGGGGACGCGCGGGCGTTCCGGCGGGCGGTGGACGAACTGGTCCAGCCCTTCGCCGGCCAGAAGATCGACAAGGTGGCGGGGATCGAGGCGAGGGGCTTCATTCTCGGCGGCGCCGTGGCCCACCAGCTTTCCGCCGGCTTCGTGCCCC
Source organism: Caulobacteraceae bacterium (assembly GCA_031291685.1). Lineage (GTDB taxonomy): Bacteria > Pseudomonadota > Alphaproteobacteria > Caulobacterales > Caulobacteraceae > Poindextera. The sequence goes on from JARLIP010000111.1 coordinate 7,415, forward strand.
TGCGCAAGAAGGGCAAGCTGCCGCACAAAACTATCGCGGTGGAATACGACCTGGAATACGGGACCGATTCGATGGAAATCCACCTGGACGCCATCACCCCTGGTGAAAAGGTGATGTTGATCGACGACCTGATCGCCACCGGCGGCACCGCCATCGCGGCGATCCAGCTGCTGCGCCAGACCGGCGCCGAGGTGGTGGCCGCGGCCTTCGTCATCGACCTGCCGGACCTGGGCGGCGCCGACAAGCTGCGTGAACTGGGGGTGCCGGTCTCGACCCTGATGGCGTTCGGCGGGCACTGACGGCGGGGGCGGGAGTCCTCGGCTAATCGGTCGCCTTCAGCTTGGCGGCGGCCGCGATGTCGGCTTCGGCCCCGGCCTTGTCGCCGAGCTTGGCCTTGGCCTCGGCCCGCTTCTTCAGGGCCAGGGCGTAGCGCGGGTTCAGGGTCAGGGCGTAGTCGTAGTCCCGCACCGCCCGCAGATAGTCGTCGAGGTCCGCATAGACTTCGCCGCGTTCCTCGACGATCTCGGCGTCGTCCGGGGCCAGGCGCTGGGCCGCGTCCAGGTCACGGATGGCCCGGTCGTAATGGCCCTGGTCGTCCAGCACCAGGGCGCGGTCATAGAGCGCCGCCCAGCTGTCGGGTTTGTGCGCCAGGGCGGCGTTGAAATCGGCCAAGGCGGCGTCGTTGTCATCGTGGCGCCAATAGAACAGACCGCGGTCGATCAGGAGCTCTACATCGTCCGGCTTTAGCACCAGAGCCTGCTGATAACGCTCCAGGGCGTGGACTTGGTCGCCCTTGGCGCCATAGGCCTCGGCGCTCTGGCTCAGGGCGTGAGTGTTTTTGGGATCAATCTCCAGAGCCCGGCGATAGTCGGCCTGGGCCGCGCCATAGGCCTTGTCCTCAGCCTCCATGCCCGCCCGGTCGAGGATGGCCTCGGTGTTCTTCGGGTCCAGGCGGATGGCCTGCTCATATTCGCTCCGGGCCCGGACTCGGTCTCCTTGGCCGAGCCACACGTCGCCCCGGCCAATGTGCAGATCCACATCCTTGGAGGACTGGGCCAGGGCCCTATCGAAGGCCTTGGCCGCATTGGGCCAGTCCTTGCGGTCGAGATAGATGAAGGCGCGATTGTAGAGGGCCGTGTCGTAGTCCGGTTTCAGCTTCAGGCAGGCCTCGTAAAAGGCCAGGGCCTCGTCGCTCCGTCCCGCCTGATTGGATTCGTAGCCGGCCTTGAAGGGCGCGTCCGGATCGCTGGGGTCGAGGGCCGCGGCCTTGACGAAGTCCTCTACGGCGCGGGCGTGCTGGTCCTTGTGGCCGTAGGCCAGGCCCCGATCGTAGAAGGCCACGGCATTGGCGGGGGCCAGCGCCAGGGCGGCGTCGAATTCCTTGATCGCGGCGTCATACTGGCCCTGTTCGGAATGCAGGTTGCCACGGATGATACGGCCTGAGGCCGTGTCCGGGGCGAGGCGTATGGCGCTGTCGAAATCCTGACTGGCCTGATCCTTGTTGCCCAGGGCCAGATAGGCCCGCGCCCGGACGGCATAGGCCTGGACCTGATCGGGATCCAGCTTGATCGCCGTGTCCGCATCGGCGATGGCGCCCTTCTCGTCCCCCCGGCGGTGCAGCAGCGCCGCACGATCGAGACGCACGGCCGAGTCGTCCTGACTCTCAATGGAACGGCCAAAGATCTTCAGGGCGTCGTCGTCCCGATCCATGGCCTCTAGCAGCAGCCCCCTCTGATCCGCCAGGGCCGGCGGGTAGGGCGGGCTCAGGGCTTCGGCGGCGTCGAGGTCCTTGAGGGCGGCGGCATAGTCCCCCTGGTCCTGTTCCAGGCGAGCACGCTGGAAGTAGGTGTCGTAGAAGGCCGGCTTGTAGCGAACGGCGGCGTCATAGTCGCGCCGGGCCTTCTGTGGATCGTGCTTGTAATAGTACCAGGTTCCGCCCCGGGTCAGGTAGGCGTCGCCATTGGTCGGGTCGATCTTGAGGGCGGCGTCATAGTCGGCGAGGGCCTCGTCATGGCGTCCGAGATTGTCCCGGGCGTCTCCCCGGGCGATCAGGGCGGCGACGTCCGTGGGATCGAGGGCCACCGCGGCCTCGGCGTCCTTCAGGGCTTCGTCCTTCTTGTCCAGGCTGGCCTGGGCGCGGCTGCGGGCGACATAGGCCCTGGCCTGAACCTTGGGCTCCACGGGGCGGGCCTCGATCACGTGGGTGCAGGCGCTGATCGTGCTGTCCGCATCGGTGATCACGGCGCCCTCTTCAGGGCAGACGGCGAGGGAAGGCTTGGCCGGCGCTGTGTCCAGGCTCTTGGCCCACAGCGGCCCACTCCCCATCGCACCCATAATGGTGATGGCGGTCGGGATGAGGCTCAGCCAGAGGCGCGGGCGGGGACGCTGGGTGTTGGCGATCATGCGGCGGATTCTCACGACGCGGGCGCCTTTGCGGCGCCAGGTTTGGGAGAGGCTATGACGACGATCGGCGCCCGCTTTAGCCAGGTCGCGGCCACCTGGCGAACCTCCGCGGGGGTTATGGAGGCGAGCATCGGCTCCATGCCCTGCATTTCCCCCAGATAGGCCTCATTGCGTGAGGCGGCGTCCAGCCAACCCGCCAGCCAGTCATTATTGGTCCTTTGCGCGCCCAGGAGGGTCAGCATCGGCTTTCTGGCCGTTTCCAGCGCCTCGTCAGTGAACTCACCCCGGGCCAGACGCTCGGCGATCCGCCGGGTCTCCGCGAGCAGACTGTCGGCCTCCTCGGGGCTGGTCTCGATCAGGGCGTAGATATAGCCCTGATCGGCCTCGTCGGGGGTTCGGGTTCCGACCGTGGGGTTATAGGCCTTGCCCAGTTCCTGGCGCACGCGGTGGCGCAGCTCGTTGTCGAAGATCTTGGCCAGCAACATCAAGGTCAGTTCCTCCCGTCGCCGTGAGGGTGTGGCCACGTAGAGGGGCCAGAAGGCGCCGATCATCGCCTTGTCCGGCGCGCCGGCATGGGTCGTGCGGATCAGGGGCAGGTCGTGATCGGGAAACCGCAGAAACCAGGTGTCCGCGCGGGGCGCCGGCGCGGACTGGCGCGGGGGCAGGGCGCCGAAGGTCTCGGCCACATATTCCGTGGCGCTGGCCTCATCCACGTCCCCGACAATGATGATCCGCAGGGGCGAGCCGGTGATGGAGGGCTTGAGAATCCGTTCGAAGTCCTTGGTGCGCAAGGCCGCGAGGGTGGCCTCAGGGGGCAGGGACAGGGGCCCGCCTGGGGCGATGGCCTCGTTCAGCGCGTTGTTGATAGCCGAAGCCGGATTCGCCGCCGACAGGCGATAGCCCGTGCTGACGGCCGTGGGGATGCGGGCGTCCAGGGTGGGGCGGAAGCCAGGATCACTCATATAGGCGGCCAGGATCTGCAGTTGCGACCTCAGTCCAGCGGCCCGGGTTTCGCCCTGCAACTGAAATGTGTCATCGCCGATAACCAGCTTGGCGCCCCATGAGGTCTGGGCGAACAGCTTTTGCAGGTCGCCATGGTCGTGCCGCCCGAGGCCCGCGGCGGAGAACAGGACTGATCCGAACTGCGCGGCGGCTACATCTGAATTGGCGATGTTCCGCCGACCGGCGCCAAAGCTGACGACGACCTTGACCTCGCCCTGGATGAAACCGGTGTGCTTGAAGCTCAGCGCCACGCCGTTTGCGAAGGTGATCCTGGTGAAATTCGGTCCCGGGATCACCTGCCTGGACTTTACGCGCCCGGCCCGTCCGAAATCGGAATAGGCCCAGCGCAGGGCCTGGCTGTCGGGGCTCTGCGGGCCGGGTGGAAGCGCCGAAGCCCTGTCCCATGCGGCTCGCACCAAATCGGCCGGCGGCGCCTTGGGCGACATGACGGTGAGCAGTGGGCCGGAGCCTGACCAATCCCGGACGAAGGCGGCCTGGATGGTCTGGGGCGTCATGAATTCGACGGCGGCGTCGAACGCCCAAAGGTCTTCGGCCGGGGAGGTCACCACAGCCTTGTCCAGCAGGGCGTCGGCTATGGGCGTGGCCAAGTCCTGGGACGGCCGGGTCGCGGCGGACATCATATTGCCCCGGCGCACCGCGCGCTTGGCCAGGATTTCGTCATCCAGTTCCGCATCGGTCGGGCCGTGGGCCGCGAAGCGGGTCAGCTCCGCCTCGGCGGCCTCTATCGCCCCTTGCCAGTCTTCACCGAGGGGCGCGATCATCAGGCAAGTGCGTCGGGCCTCGCGCGGTTCGGTGGTGGTCTCCAACCGCGCGCCTAGGAACGGCGCCTTGGGGCCGCGACCGACATCGTCCAGTCGTCGATTGAGCAGACTGATCCACATCTCCGACTCCAGCCGGCCCCGCAGTCGCGCCACATCGTCCTGTCGGTCGGGCGGGCCGGCCCGCAGGCGGCAGACCTGGACCAGGGAAGGCAGGCTGGGGTCGCTCAGGGCCAGGACCGCCTCGCCCCGCTTTTCGTCGGGCGCGCGCCGTGGCTGGCGCGCCGGCGTCGGCCCCTTGGCTGTCCAGCTTGAGAAGCTCTGTTCGATACGTTGGCGGATGGCCTGGGGGTCCGCGTCGCCCACCACCACCAAGACGGCGTTGTCCGGCCGGTACCAGCGCTCATAAAAATCGCGCAGGGTTTTGCCATTGAGGGCCTTGAGGCTCTCGAGCGAACCGATCGGCTCCCCGGCCATGGACCGCAACTCCGGCGCCTCGAACTGGTAGCTGGCCGCCTGGGCCAGGGTCAGGGGGCTTCGGCCAGCAGCGCGCTCGGCCAGGATGATGCCCCGTTCGCGGTCCACGGCGTCGGCCTCGAAGGTGGTCCCGTCGGCGGCCGCTCGCAGCCAGTCGAACGCCAGATCCAGAGAGGGTGCGTCGTTTTGTGGCAGGTCCAGACGATAGCGGGTGGCGAACAGGCCGGTGTCGGCGTTCTGGTCCCGGCCAAAGGCGACGCCCGCCGCCGCGAAGGCATGCTCCGGCCCCGCCTCATGGGCGTTCTTGCCAGCGCTGAAGGCCATGTGCTCGACGAAGTGGGCCGCGCCATGTTCGACCGCGGTCTCGTCGAAGCTGCCGGTCCCGATGGCCAGGCGCAGGGAGACCGTGCCCTTGGGTGTGGCGTTGCGAAGAATGGCGTAGCGCAAGCCGTTGGGCAGTATCCCCTGGATCACCGCCGGGTCGGCGTGGAGGGTGTTGTTATCCTGAGCGGGGACAGGTTGGGGAGGCTTTGCGGCCGGCTCGTCCGCCCAGACGGGACCAGTGACCGCGAACAGCGCGATCAAAACTAAACCCAATCGTTTAAACAACACCGCAAGCCCCCGAACGCCCTTCTCGACAACCTATACTCGTGTGCGCTCGCGTCGCCAGACCTTAGCCGCCCTTGCGCTGCTCAGGTGGCCGTTAGGGTTTCACTAAGCCTAAGCCTCAACGAAGGTTTAGGGCGCCTGTGTGACGGTGACGCGGGGGTCAATTTTGATTTGAACGCGATCGGAACGGGTGTTCCCCCAGCTTCCGGCGAATGAGGCGAGGAATGTTCCTAAGGCTGCTACGCCATAGACGCGGCAGCGTGAGCGTGCTGAGCGCGGTTGTTTTCCCGGTTCTGATCGGGATCGTCGCCCTGGTCGCCGATTTCGGCTACGCTCTGGTGATCAAGGCTGAAAACCAGCGCGTCGCGGACTTGGCGGCCTATGCCGGCGCCCTGGCCTACAACGCCACCACCTCGACCACCACCATGAACGCGGTGGTCGCCAATGTCGTCACCCTCAACGGCGTCGCCAGCGCCAACGCCACCGCCAGCCTGGTGACCTCTCCTACGGGAGATGGCAATCAGGCGGTGCTGGTGTCCATCGCCACCACTGATCCGCTGCAGTTGGCCCGGGTCCTGAGCACCACGACCCAGCTGACCATCGGAGCCCAGGCCTATGCCGAACTCAAGGCCAACACCTCCGGCTGCGTCATCGCGCTCAGCACCTCTGGAACCGGGGTGACCCTCAGCGGGGGCACGGCCCTGACCACGAACAACTGCGCGGTGGCTTCCAACGCCACGGTGTCCGCGCCCTGCGGCACCACCATCACCACCATCGCCGTGGACTACAATTCCAGCACGGTTCCCAGCCAGCCCTGCGGCGGCATCAAGCCGCCATCCGGAACCTCGGCGGTCAAGATCCTGAAGGCGATCACGGCCGATCCCCTGGCCGGCGCCAGCGGCGTCACCGCGGCCACCGCCCGGATCACCACCGTGGCGGCCGAAGCCTCGCCATCCGCGCCGACGGTCACCACCGGCGGCGATATCAGCTTCGCGTGGAGCGCCAGCGCCACCCAGGCCCAGGCCGTGGCCGATGGCTGCACAGCGACCTTCTCCTCCCCCACCTGGACCCTGACCTGCCCCAGTGGCGGGACCTATAAGTTCGGCAATATCACCATCGGCGGCGGGATCACGGTCAATTTCAACACCAGCGGCACGGCGGCCACGACCTATAATTTCAGCGGTTCGATCTACAATACCGGCTCGGCCATGACCTTTGGTCCAGGGACCTACAACATCGCCGGCGGCGTCATGACCGGGGGCGGAACCACCACCACCTTTGGGGCTGGAACCTTCAATATCGGTCGCGGCGGCGGCGCCTGTAGCGGCGCCGGCAAGTACAGCATCTGCAACACCGGAACCAAGCTGGTGTTCGGCGGGCCCAGCACCTTCAAACTTCAGGGCGGGATCTACAACGCCGGCGGCTCGATCCTGACCCTTGGGTCGGGAACCACCAACAGTTTCCTGATCGGCTCCAGCAGCGACGGCAACGCCTTCTATGCGGGCGGCGGCTCCAACACGATCTTCGCCGACGCCACCGGATCGTCCAGCCTGTTCCAGCTGATCGGCAACTTCAACGTGGCCAGCGGCGGGGGCAGCTGCGTGTCCGTCAGCGCCGCCGCCCAGCACGACATCAACGGCTATTTCTCCACCGCCGGGGGCACTACCCTGGGCGCGGGGGTCTATACGGTGAACGGCTATGTGGCCCTGGGCGCCAATGGCGGGGGCGATGTCACCTGCAACGGCGTCAGCGTCGGCATGGCCGGGACCGGGGTCACCTTCGTGATCTCGGCGGTGACCAAGCCCTCGTCCGGAACCTGCTCGGGTCAGGCCTTCTGCCTCGCGGCGGGCTACAGCAACGTGACCCTGACCGCGCCCTCTTCAGGCACGACGGCGCAGCTGTTGGTGGTCGGCCCCATCTCCAGCGCCAACACCGCCGGCGCCACCTTCGCCGAGGGGGCGAGCAACACCAGCCTTTCGGGGACCTTCTACTTCCCCAATGGCCCCGTGACCCTCAGCGGCGGCGCCAGCGTGGGCAATGGCGCGGGCCAGTGCCTGGAGCTGGTCGGCTCGCAGATCACCCTGACCGGCGGCACGACCCTGGCTTCCAACTGTATCGCCAGCACCTCCAGCTCCAGCACCGTGAAGTTGGTCCAATGAACAGGATCAGAGCCAAGATCCGCCGTCTGGCCGCCCGAATCGGGATCACCGACCGGCGCGGGGTCGCGGCGGTGGAATTCGCCTTGATCGCGCCTCTGTTCGCCATGCTGCTGGCGGCTATGATCGATTTCGGCGGGGTGCTCTACACCAAGTTCCAGCTCGATTCCGCGGTCTCGGCAGGCGCCAACTACGCCCTGGTCAACGCCGCCAGCGTCAATTCCGTCAACGGGGCCACCCTGGCCAGCACCGTGGCCAGGGTGGTCGCCACCAGCCAGGGCGCGGCCTGGGCCAATGGTGGGATCGTGGTCAACAATGGCCCGACCTCCACGGTCACCAGCGGCACGGCGGTGGCTTCGGGAACAGCGTCCAACGCCGACAGCTGCTATTGCCCTACCACCTCGGGCTCCACCTTCAGCTGGGGCTCGGCGGCGACCTGCTCATCGAGCTGCCCCTCCGGCGGCCTGGCGGGAAAGTTCGTGCGCATCAGCGCCAGCCGCGCCTATACGCCGATGTTCTCCAGCTATGGCATCGTCAGCAGCCACACCATCACCGCCACGGCACTGGTTCAGGTGCAGTAGGATGAAGCGCAGGTCTCTTCGCGGTTTCGGGCGCGCGCGGGGCGGGGCCACGGCGGTGGAGTTCGCCCTGGTGATCGGCCCGTTCCTGCTCTTGATGTTCGGGGTGATCGAGTTCGGCCGGCTGATGTGGACCCGTCAGGCCCTGCAACAGGCGGCCATGGCCGGCGCCCGTTGCGCCGGGGTGCTGAACAGTTCATGCGCGTCCTCCGGCGCCTTCAGTTCGGCCAACACCGTCACCTATGTCCAAGGGCTCTCCTCGGGCTGGGGGATCACCCTGACCACCTCCAACATCACGGCCACCAACAGCACCACCTGCGCGGGGGTGTCGGGTTTTTCCCAGGTGGCGATCAGCTACACCTTCCAGACCCCGGTGGCGGTGCTGATCGGCCTGCCCAGCGCTGGCTATCCGCTTACCGTTTCCGCCTGCTTTCCGAACCAATCCTGATCCATCGGCGCGGCGCGTCTTGCGCTGGGCGGCGGACTTGGCGATGAACCATGCCTTCGGGGGCGCGGCGGTTTGGAGTTGGTGCGATGATGTTGCGTGTGGGTGTGGCCCTGCTGGCCAGTCTGGGGTTGTGGGCCGAGGTCCAGGCCGCGCCGGTGGCGCCTGCGCCCTATGACCACGTCTTCGTCATCATCGAGGAAAACAAGGACTACGATCAGGTCCTCAACCCCGCTGTCGCTCCCAATATCGCGGGCCTGGCCCAAACCTATGGGGTGGCCACCCAGTTCTTCGGCGAGGTCCATCCCAGCGAGGCCAACTATGTCGCCCTCCTGGGTGGCGACACCTTCGGCATCCATGATGACGACGCCTTCTATTGCCGCCCTGGCCTGAAGGACCCGGAATGCCCCGGCTCGGCCCTGGCCGGCTATGTCGACCATACGGTCCATTCGCCGCACCTGGGCGACCAGCTCCAGGCCAAGGGCCTGACCTGGAAGGGCTATTATGAGGACCTGCCCGAGCCTGGCTCCTTGGCCGTCAACGCCGGTTCCCCCGGTGGTGCGCCGTTGAACATCGGCACGGCCCTCTACGCCTCCAAGCATTCGGGCTTTTTGAATTTCGCCTCGGCTCAGAGCGATCCGCGCCGGGCCGAGCACATCGTGGGCTTCGATCAACTGAACGCCGACCTGAAGTCCGGCAAGGCTCCGACCTTCGCCCTGGTGGTGCCCAACCAGTGCAACGAGATGCATGGCCTGTGGGGCAAGGACCTGCCCGCCGGCTGCGACCTGCGGGACGTGGCGGGTCTGGTGCGCCGGGGCGACGCCTATACCGGAGACCTGGTGCGCAAGATCCAGGCCTCGCCGGTGTGGCGGGGCAAGGGCAATGTGGCCATCGTCATCACCTTCGACGAGGGTGGACGTGGCGCCCGTGAGGGCTGCTGTGGGATCACGCCCGGGGCGCCTTCCAACTATGGCGGCGGCCATATTCCGACGGTGGTGATCACCAATCACGGCCCCCGCGGCGTCAGCGATCCGACGCCCTACAGCCACTATTCCCTGCTGCTGACCCTTGAGCAGATGTTCGGGATCGCCACGCCCCTCGGCCACGCCGCCGATGCGGACAAGGGCGTTACGCCCATGACTCCGCTGTTTCAGGTGAACTCGGCGGTGGCTCGGCGGTAGAAGGGGGCAGGATTACGCCGCGACCATCTCGCCGGCGCCGAAGGCCTGGATCAGGGTCTGCAATTCCGGCTCGTGCACCGCCTCGGCCGCTTCCTCGACGGAAAACCAGTGGGCCGTGCGCTGGTGCTGCTCGGGCCAGTGGGGGCGCTGGATCTCGACCTCCAGGGGATAGACATCGACTGTGCAGGCGATGGCCGAGCCGTTCTTCAGCCGCTTCATATAGTGGTAGGCGCCGATGGGGCTTTCGGCGATCTGACCGACGATCCCAGCCTCCTCCAGGGCCTCCTGGGCCGCGGCGGCGTGGGGCAGGCGGCCTTTCATCGGCCAACCCTTGGGGATCACCCAGCGTTGGGTCTCCCGGGAGGTGACCAGCAGGATACGCAGCGCCTCGCCGTCCCTACGAAAGGGCAGGGCGGCGTACTGCAGGCCAGGACGCATGGACTTTTTGAGTCTGTCCTTCGCAGCGACCTTCTCCTTGGGGGCGGCCCTTTCCTTCAGGACGGCTTTTGCCTTCGGGGGGGACTTGGCTTTTGGGGCGGCCTTGCTCTTTGCGTCGATCTTGCCCTTTTGCCCAAGCTTGTCCTTCTGTTCCGCGTCCGACATCTCAGCTCCAGACCTTGGACAGGGGGTAGAACAGGGCGGCCATGAACAGGGTGATCGCGCCGCCGGTCTCGGCGCAGGAGCTCTGCATAGGGGTGAGTCGCGTAATTTTGGAGCCCATTGTGTGAACGATTCGCCATCCGCCAAGCAGGGCGCCGAGGATCATAGCCGATTGGCGAGACAGCGCCACCCAAAGGGGGACGTGAAAGCCGCCCTTGAGCTGGCCGTAGGCGAAAAGCGGCGCCGTGATCACGCCCATGGTCTTTTGCGCGTCATTTCCGCCATGGCGTTCAACCCCGGCTCAGCGCCCAGGACGATGGAGGCGACATGGCGGTTGAACAGCTCGAAGAAGCACTCTTCCCACGGCGTCAGGGTCTGCAAGCACTTGAGCATGAACACCTCCCAGATTGCGCCGCCCAGATTGCGCCGGGGTGAATCGGCGGCCCGGGGGCAGCAAGCCCCGGTATAACGGGTGCGGACGATCTCGCATCCCAAATCCGCCGACGCGCTTGGGCCCTTATGTCGCAAGCCTCTGGAAAGCCGTCCGGCCCTGGTTTAGGAAGCTCCCAGGGGTCTCCGTAGCTCAGCCGGATAGAGCACAGGTTTCCTAAACCTGGGGTCGCGTGTTCGAGTCACGCCGGGGACGCCATAAAATCAAGGGGATGGCGTGCGGATGGCTGCTTCCAGGCCATTTCCCGCGCTGCGGGCCGGGACATATTGCCGCAGAATCGGCGACGTGCTCATGGCTGACGGTATGTGCCGCCTTTCGTCCAATCCGTGGTGTGCGGCGCTTTCCGGCGCCGAAGCGCCTCGGTGACCGCAACACCGCCACCCGCTCGCCCAGCCAGGTCAGATCTCGGCTCTGGTCTTTATTGTCGAGTTCCATCGACTGTCGCCCCGCGGGGCCGGGTTCGGGCGGACACCGCGGTCGCTAAGGCGGCCAGGACGAACAGGGCGGCGGCCGTCGCCAGGGCGGGCTTCATGTTGGTGTCGGTGGCGAAGGCGCCGGCGGCGAGGGGGCCGAGGCTGGCGCCGAGCAGGGTCGCCGCAGGCCCGTACATCGGCGCTCGCCGCGTGGGATCGGCCGCGATCAGCAGCGGCAGTCCCAGGGAAAGAGCGACGGTCCAAAGCAACCCGAACGCCACGGTCGCGGCCACGAACGCGGCTTGTGAAGACGGCCAGGCAAAGACCGCGGTGACGGCAAGGAAGGCGGCGGCGGTCACCAGCAGGCCGGAAACCGGCTTCACCCAGCGGTCGAGGGCGACAATGGCCGTGGCGCCCACGACCTGGGCGCCGAGGGAGGCGGCGATGGCCAGTGAGACCACCTTGTCCTGGATGTGGATGGTGTGAGCGATCGGTTCCACATAGACCCAGACCCCCACGATGCCCCCCATCATCAGCAGGCCCGACGCCAGCCCCGTCATGCTCGAGAGCTGCAGACCGGACCCTTGCTTCATCTCCGCCGGCGGCTCTGGGAGCCGGTTTGGGATGAGCAGCAGGAGCGGGAGCGTCAGCAACGCCCCGCCACCGATGACAAATAGTCCGCTGTTCGCGCCCAGCACTGGCCCAAGGGTGATCGGCACGAGGGCGGCGACCGCGCCCTGGCTGAGCGCCTGGGCCCCGAGGAAGATGGCGTTGACGCGGCTCGCGTCATGGCGGCGAGTGATCAGGCCGACCGCGATCCAGACGATGACGCCGGCGGCGGCGCCGGCCAGCCCGCGGCTCAGGACGAAGTCCAGCCCGCTGGTGACCGCGCCCATCCCGTTCGCCAGGATGAGGAGAAGGGCGCCCGCCAGGCCCCAGAGACGCAGTCTTCGGTGAGGAACCCGCGCCGCCATTCCCGCGGACACGACGCCAAGGGCGAGGGTCTCGACGGTCGCCGCCAGGCCCATCTGCGGCACCGACAGCCGCCCGGCGGCCTGCAGGGCGCCCAACACGATCGGCTGGACGCCCAGCATCAGCAGCCCCACGCACCCCATGACGATGACCGACGTCACTCCCCTGGCGGGAATGGGGGCCGTGGCGGCGTGCGGGTCGTGCAACCTGTCCGGCGGCGTCATCTCGGCGATCACCCCCGGCAATGCCAGGTCCACCGTCAGTTCAGGCTCGTGCGGCATGAGCGCCCCTTCTCTTTATTCTGCTGGCCTTGTGCGATGGGTGATCGCGTCAGTTCCTTGGCGCGTTCGGGCCAGATCGCTTCCTGAGCATTCAAGGTGTCAGACGTCGCCCCTCGCCCAATTTGTTGGGTGGACGCTAACACGGCGGTTTTTGCGGCATCAACTTTAAAGTCGTTGTATGTCGGGTTTTGGCTCGTGGCGAGCACGCTAGTATTGTGGGGTGGGCGTCGTCGAGGCGGCGTCGGCGCCGTTTCGAGAATATTTATTAGTTACTGAACAGTATCGGAAATTTTCGCCCATCATATGAGGCGATCTGGCTCGACCTGAGGCGCTATCGCTATCGGAATTTCGGTGTCCGTCACCGTTAAAATCGGATAATTGTCGAGTTAAGAAATTCACGTGCCGAAGCCGAAGCGGGTTCTTACGGCCAGGGGAGGGTGTTGAAAGTGCTCGAACTCGCGGTTCTGGCGGACGATCTGACCGGCGGCATGATCATCGCCAGCAAGCTGGAAGCGGCGGGGATCGCCTGCCCGTTGGTGACCAGCACCGAGGAATTCCTCGCTCTGCCGGGCGACCCCACGGCGGTGGTGCTTGCGCGAAAGATCCGTCTGGTGGCCCCCGCCGAAGCGCGCCTGGAAGCCGAGGCCGCCGCCGCGGCGTTCATCAGGCGCGGCGCGAAAACGATCTTCTATAAGTACAGCGCCCTGTTCGAATCCACGGACCAGGGCAATATCGGACCGATCGCCGAGGCCTTGCTGGCCTCGACCGGGGCGAAGCGGACCATTTTCTGCCCCGCGTACATCGACCGCGGCCTGACCCTGTACAAAGGGAACATCTTCGTCGGATCGACCCTTCTGTCGGAGACCGCCAAGCGGTTCGACCCCATGACGCCGGCCACCACCTCGGATGTCGTCGCCAAGCTTCGCCGTCAAACCACCTGGCAGGTGGGGCTCGCGGATCATCAGATGCTGACGGGGGAGGCGGCAGCGATCGCGGCGGCCCTGGAGGCGCAGCCGGAAGTTCCCTTCTGGGTGATGGACGCCGTCGACGAGGCCGATGTCGCGAAGATCGCGGCGGTGACCCGCGACTGGCCCCTTGTGACCGGAGCCGACTCCCTGCCGCCGGCCATCATCCACGATCGGCGCGGGCGCGCGTCGGCGGAGCCTGGCAGCGGCCGTCGCCTTCTGCCGGGCGTTTCCGGAGGCGAGGCGGTCATCGCCGGCAGCTGCGGCGTGGCGACCATGGCGCAGTTGGAGGCGTTCGCCGAGAGGCGTCCCGTATGGCGCATTGAGCTGGCGCGTGATGCGGAAAAGGAAGACCTGGTGGACAGCATCGCCGCGTGGGCGGCCGACCGGCTGCCGGAGGGTCCGGTGGCGATCGCCACAACGGCCGACCCCGCCGGGGTCGCCGCCGCTCAGGCGGCGTTCGGGCGGGAGGGCGCCTCGAAGCGCGCCGACCGGATCCTGGGTGAGCTGGCCGTCCGGCTTCGCGACCTCGGCGTCGGTAAGTTCGTGATCTCGGGCGGTGAGACCTCCGGCCAGGTGCTGAAGGCCCTGGATGTCGGGCGACTTGAGGTCGCGGCCTACGATGATCTCCATGGCGGCTACTGTTACGCGCCGGGGGCAAGGCCAGCGTCCTTCGTCCTCAAACCGGGCGGCCTTGGTGATCAACAGTTCCTGTTCAATGCGCTCCATCGCCTGCGCGAGGCAGAGCGCCAGTCTGCGGAAGGTTAAGCGCATCATGACGATGGGATCGGAGACCGCGGCGCGGGCCAGGCTCGTGCAGGCTTACAAGGAGGTGGTCGGCCTGGGGCTGACCGAACTCTCCTCGGGCAATATCAGCCTGCGCTACGGGGAGGGGATGCTGATCTCGCCGACCGGGGCGACCGGCGAGACCATCAACGAGGACAACGTCGTCTATGTCGGGCCTGACGATCGTTGGGAGGCGGGGCTGAGGCCTTCAAGCGAGTGGGAGTTGCACGCCCGCGTTTACCGCTGCGGCGCGGACACCAACGCCGTCGTCCATACCCATTCGGACTTCTGCGTGGCGGTCGCCTGCCACTGCAAACCGCTGCCCGGTTTCCACTATCTGGTGGGGGTGTTCGGCGGCGACGATGTCCCATGCGTCCCCTACAACACCTTCGGCAGCGAAGCCCTCGCCATCGACGTGGCCGAGGCCCTGAAGGCCCGCACGGCCTGCCTGATGGGCAACCACGGCGCCACGGCGCGAGGGCCGACCATGGAGGCGGCGATCAAGGGCGCGCACCGCCTGGAGATCTGCTGTCGTCAGTATATCCACGCCCTTGCCCTGGGCGAGCCGCGCCGGCTGACGCCGACGGAATTCGAGGACTTCCACCGGCGGATTGGAACGTCCGGATACGCTAAATAGCCGTTTCAGCGTGTTGCGCGGCGGCGTCTGCCGGCGGGGCTCTTGGCCGGGGGGGCGGGCTGCGCCGCGGCGACGGGTTCCGATTCGACGGTCGCGTGTCGCGCTATGGATTCCGGCGCGCGCAAGGCGATCGTGTTGGGCAGGAAGGTCGACATATAGGCGAGGGCCGCGCGCAGGCCCTCCTTGGCGTGCTTGGGCGTGATGCGCCCGTGCTTGGCGTAGGACGCCGCCCAGACCCCGTCATAGATCGCGAAGGTGATGGAGAACTTGAAGGCCGGATCGCGGACGTAGGGCATCTCGAAGAACCGGTCCATCGACTTGTAGGTGCTGGCCGCCAGATTATCTATGTCCTCGAAATCGAGCCTTCTGACGTCGGACAGTAGGGCCATGCCCAAGAATAGCTTCAGCGCATTCTGGCTGCCGTTGAAATACTCGACGACGCGATAGTAGCGGAGCGCGACAAGATCGTGCCAGTGCTCCAACGCTTCGTGGTCGATGGGCTCGTCGAGCGCCGTGTGCATGGTCTGCAGATAGCGCTCGGCCAGCCCGAGGAAGACGGATTCCTTGGTCGGGAAGAAGTGATAGGTCGAGGTCGGCGGCACGTCCGCGGCGTGCGCGACGTCGTAGAGGCTGATGTCGTTGATGTCGCGATCCCGCAGCAGGGCGTCGGCCGCATCCAGAAGCGCGATAACCCGAGTCTGGCCTCGCTTTTGAGCCGGCCGCCGGCCCGGCGCCGTGGGGGACGGCGCGGAATTCTTCTCGGCGATCTGGCCCATGCGGCTTGGCGGTCCTTCTTTGCGGCGCGCCACCCATTCTATCGCGGCTCACCGTGTGCAGCACAAGTGACGCGGAAGGATCGGTCAAGAGTCAATTATTGACGAGTTTGACGTGTGGCAGTCTTGCGACAGGTTCGCCGGATTCTGCGAACTTCTCACATTCTCGGTGATTCCGGCCCCGGGCTCGGTGGAACGGGTTGTTGCAAATCAGACGTATGTCGAGTTAGCTAGCCGGTGACACAGGCGAAAACTAAGGGAATGCCGCAGGTTCCGGCCTCGTCTCCCTGAAAACTCGTCAAGTGTCGAAAATTAAGCGGAAAAGCAGACCGCGAGGGCGGTCCCGAGGGGGAATCAGGAAATGTCCGTCGTTCAGCAAATATCCGGCCGCCGCGCTGGCCTGTTCGCGGCCACCGCCGTCGCGGCGCTCTTGGGGGGCGTTGACGCGGCCCAAGCCCAGACCCAGGCGGGATCGTCCGCGCCTCAGGTCCAGGAAGTCGTGGTCACCGCCCAGCGGCGAAGCCAGAACCTCCAGGAGGTTCCGGTCTCGGTCCAGGCGCTCTCTGGCAAGGAGCTGCAAACCGCCGGCATCAAGAGCACGCAGGATCTCGGCCAGATGACGCCGAACGTGACCATCATCAGCCCGATCGGCCAGGGCAACCAGCCGCTGATCACCATCCGCGGCATCGGCCTGAACGACTTCGACACCAACAACGCCGGTCCGAACGGCGTCTATGTCGATGACGTCTATATCAGCGCCCCATCGGCGCAGTCTTTCGCTGTGTTCGACCTGGCGCAGGTGCAGGTGTTGAAGGGACCGCAGGGCACCCTGTACGGGCGTAACACCAGCGGCGGCGCGGTGGTCTTCACCTCCAACAAGCCGACCGACTACTTCACTGGCGACCTGCATCTCGAATATGGAGCGTTCAACACGCTCCAGGTCGCGGGCGCCGTCGGCGGCCCGATCGCGTCCAACCTCTCCGGCCGGGTGTCGGTCGTGGTCAACCACTCAGACGGTTATAACAAGAACGCCTACGCTGGCGGCGATCCGATCGACAACGTCAACAACGAATCCGTCCGGTTGCAACTGCTCTATAAGCCCAACGACAAGCTGAAGCTCTACTTTGAGACCATGGATGGCTACGTGCGCAACCGCCCGCAGCCCTATGGCCACATCGGGACCTACGCGCCGGGCACCCAGGGCCTCGACCCGAACTCCCAAAAAAATCCTCCGATCAAATGCACCCCCGCCCAGGCCATGGCCGGCGGCTGCGTCGATCTGTTCGGCTTCGGCACGCAACGGCAATGGTCGGGCTCCTACAACCGGTCGCAGGATCTGACCAACTTCGTCTCCATCAACCAGATCCGAGCGGATTACGACCTCGGCCCGGCCGTGCTGACCTCGATCACCTCGTACCAGTACGACGACAAGTTCCATCCCGAGGAGACCGACGCCAGCCCGAACAACCTGCTCAGCGCGACCTACGGGGTGAAGTCGGACACCATCACCCAGGAAGTCCGCCTGGCGCACACCTCGAAAACATTCAACTGGGTCGTGGGCGGCTTCTATCTGCATGAGAGCCTGCGCCAGAACCAGCCGCTTGACCTGTTCGGCGACGGCGACCTGTTCGGTGGTTTCGGCAACCCCGCCCGCTCCGGCGCCTTCGACGGCATCGCCCAGCGATCATACGATCATAGCAAGCAGGTCACGGACAGCTACGCGGCGTTCGGCCAGGCCGACTACACCTGGGACAAGCTGACCCTGACGCTCGGCGCCCGCTACACCTGGGAGAAGAAGGCGTTCGACTACGATGGCTCGACGCAATATCAGGACGGCGGCATGGGCCACTACGGCCCGCTGAGCTATATCCCCCACTATGCCAATTCGAAGTCCTGGTCGAACGTCACCTGGCGGGCGGCCCTCAGCTACCATTTCACCCACCAGATCCAGGCCTATGCCAGCGTCGCGACCGGGTTCAAGAGCGGCGGGTTCAATGGCAGTTTCCTGAGCAACGATCCGCAGCAGGTGCTCCTCCAGTTGCAGCCGATCAAGCCGGAAATGGTCACCGCCTACGAGATTGGCGAGAAGGCCACGCTGTTCGACCGCCGGGTGAACTTCAACGTCGCGGCCTTCTATAACGACTACAAGAACGAGCAGATCTTCGCCACCGTGCCGCAGACCCTTACAACGGGCAACGGTCAGCAGATCCAGACCACGACACAGCTGCTGACCAATGCGCGCAAGGCCCATACCGAGGGCGTGGAGATGCAGATCACCGCCGCGCCGTTCCACGGCCTGATGATCGACCTGCAGTCGGCCTGGCTGCGAACGCGCCTGGACGATGCGAGCCTGCCCCTGTTTGGTGGCGGCGCCTCCTCACTGAACGGCAATGAACTGGCCAACGCGCCGCACTTCACCTTCAGCGGGGTGGTCGACTACAAGCTGGATCTGGCCGGCGGGGACGACATCAACTTCCGTTGGAATTCGAACTACCGCAGTCACGTGTGGTTCGACTCGACGAACGACCCGTATATTCAGCAGTCGCCCTATTGGGTGCACAATCTGAACATCGACTTCGAGTCCCGCCAGGGCTGGATCGCTGGCGTGTTCGTCCGCAACGTCGCGGACACGAAATACGCCCTCACCGCGACCGACCTTTCAGTCCCCTTCGGGCTCATCGAGCCGGTCTATGGCGCTCCGCGCACCTACGGCGTCGAGCTTAGCTACCACTTCTGATCTGAACCCGAGGACGCGCGCGGTGACCCCGCGCGCGTCCGATTTTCGTTGCGGAGACCTACCGATGCCTGCTGACAACGCCCCTTCCGCACCGCGGGTTCTCGATGTCGGCGCCCTGCCGACGCTCGAGGAATACGGCTATACGGGCGGTCGTCAGAGCTTCCACACCTTCTGCGAACGCGTGTTCGCCCCTGGCGGACCGCGCTTCCTGCGCAGCGCCGATGGCGCGCTGGCGGTGTTCCGCCATGCCGACATCCGCGCCCTTGGCGCCGCGCCGGACATGTCGACCCTTGCGCCCGCCGTCCTCTTCCCAGGCCTCCTCGACGGCCCCACCCCAGCCACAGATCGTCCGGGCTTCGCGGTCGCGGATCTGCTCAAGAACCAGCTCTTCACCACCAATGCGCCGCTCAATCCAGCGCTTCGCAAGGTGCTGCTCAACCAGATCGGGCCAAAGCAGGTCGCGGCCCAGGCGGATCGGACGCGCGCTATCGTCGCTGACCTGCTGGGCGCCCTGCCGCAGGGCGTTCCCGTTGATTTCGTGCGGCAGGTCGCCGAGCCGCTGATCGGGCGCTTCTGGGGCGGGCTGTTGGACATGCCGGACGACGAGGCGGAGGCGGCGGCGGTGGAGGCGCGTCAGATGAGCCCCATGCTAAGTCTGCGCCCCGATCCCAAGGCCGGCGCCGACATCGACGCCGCGGCCCGGGCCTACCGCGCCCTCGTTCAGGGGGCCGCGGACCGCGCCCTGGCCAAGGGCGGATGCCCGTTTGTGGCGGGCGTCGCCAGGGACCTGTCGGCGATCGACATCGGCGACGACCTGGGCCACGTCGGGTTCGTCCCGAAATCCGCGGGGGCGTTCCTCAGCGGCAATCTGTTCGATGGTTTCCATACCGCCGTGCTGGGGGTGGCCAACACCCTGTACGCTCTGCTGCGGCGGCCGGAGGTGCTGGAGGAAGTGCGGCGGTTCCCCGAAAAGGCCGCGGCGGCGGTCGCCGAATGTCTGCGACTGGAGCCTCCGGTGATTCAGCTGAGCCGCCTCACCACAGCGGAGATCGTCTATGACGACGTGGTGATTCCCAAGGGGGTTTTGGTGACGATCATGTGGGGCGTGGGCAATCACGATCCTTCGGCGTTCCCTGACCCCGGGACGTTCGACCTCGATCGTCCGCAGCAGGGCGCGACCATGTTCGGCGGCGGCGCGCACATCTGTCCGGGGCGGTTTGTGGCTCTGCTCGCGGCGCGGTCCATGGTTGAAGTCCTGGCCGCCAGCGAGTTCAATGTGGCGCCCGCCTCTGACGAGAACTATTGGCTTTCTGGCAGCGCCATGTCGCAGCTCGTCCACCTGCCCGTGTTCCTTGAGAAGACCGCCCTGGGCGCCGCGAGCTGAACGCACAAATGGAGGAAATGCCGGCGGCCGAGCCTGCCAACCCAACTCCACCCGTCGCGATGGGCCGCGATTTGAGCGAGTGGTGACCGGCCGCCTTGCCTCGGGATTGCGCGGCAGTCGCCTGTCCTTGACGACGACCCAATAGAATGACGAGGCCCTCGTCATGTCGTTTGGATGCGACTTTGACCCATCCGAGGATCCGGAGAACCAAGGATGCCTGATCCCAGTCATTATCCGTGGTGATGATCGGGCGGCGGCTCCACGCAGCGCTTGAGCAGATCGCGCAGCCAGAGCAGTTCCGGTTCCTCTGTGCGTCCGCGACTCCAGACCATGACCAGTTCCAGGTCGGGGAACGGCAGGGGGCAGGGGCCGATGCGAAGGGGAAGGCCCTCCACGACGAGTTGGGCCAGGCTGCGAGGCGCCAGCACGATGCAGTCGGAACGGGCCGCGATCAGGGGCAGCACGGTGAAGTCCGAGGTCAGGATACGGTTGAACTGATCAATCCCGTGCTCGATCAGATAGCCGTGCTCCAGGCTGGCGTGGGCGCTGAGGTCTAGGTGAAAGCTGGCGTGGGGCCGGGCGAGATATTCCTCGGCGGTGAGTCCCCGGGCGAAGGCCTCGTCATCCGCCCGCCCCAGGCAGACGAAGGGTTCCCGGGTCAGGGGCTCGAACGTGAATTCGCGCATCAGGTTGGGCGCGTCATAGATCCCCGCCTCGATGATCTGGCGGGGGGAGATGATCATGTCGATATTGCCGGCGCGCAGGTCAGCCACGGACTGAGCCCGGGCGGTCACCATCTGCACCGTCATCCCCGGCGCGTCGCGTCCCATGATCGCCGCCATCCGCGGCGCGGTGATCGCGGTGACATAGTCCGCCGTCGCCACCCTGAAGCGGCGTCTGTCGATGGCGGGTTCGAAGCGGGTGTTGGCCAGCACCCGCTCAACGGCGGACAGGGCGCGCTCGAGGGGCTCAATGAGCGACTTGGCCTTTTCCGTCAGGCGCAGGGTCCGGCCGTCGCGCACCAGCAGTTCGTCGTCGAAATGGGCCCGCAACTGCCGCAGGCTGTTGCTCACGCCGGACTGGGTGATGTTGAGCTCCGCCGCCGCCTTGGTGAGGTTGCGGTGCTTCAGCACGGCCCGCAGCACTGGCAGCAGATTGAGGTTGGTGCTGCGCAGACTGCGTTCGAGCGGGTCCATGGGCGATCTCTTTGAGTTGGAACGTATCATTTTCAATGATGGCTCGGATCACAACTCCAAAGTTCTCGTGACGATGTCCGCGGGGGCAAGCTTCGGCTCAAGAAAACACGAAGTGGAGGAAATCTTCCGTGCCGACCGCAGCCATAGCCGTGACATGTGTCGCGCCCAGTGAAGCCGAATTGCTGGAGCGAGCCCGAAAGCTCGTCCCGGTCCTGCGTGAGCGGGCTCAGAAGGCCGAAGACAATCGCTCCCTGTTGCCCGAAACCCTGCGGGACTTCGTGGAGGCCGGTTTTTACCGAATCCTGCAGCCGGCCCTTTATGGCGGTTATGAAATGCCGCCCATCACCCTGTTCCGGGTGGCCATGACCCTGGCCAAGGGGTGTCCGTCCAGCGCCTGGTGCCTGTGCCTGGTGACCGTCCATAATTGGGAGGTCTCTCTGATGGATCCCCGGGCGGCGGAGGATCTGTGGAGCCAGGACCCCGAGGCTCGAATCTCCTCCTCCTACGCGCCCTTCGGTCAGATCACCCCGGTGGATGGCGGCTTCAGGGTTAGCGGGCGATGGTCCTGGTCGAGCGGTTCGGATCACTGTTCCTGGGCGATCCTGGGCGGGGTCGCGCCCAGCCGCGAGGCGGGAGCCTTGCCAGATGTGCGGGCCTTTCTGATTCCTCGCGCGGACTATGAGGTCGTCGATGTCTGGAACGTGATCGGTCTGAAGGGGACGGGCAGCAATGACGTGGTGGTCAAGGACGCCTTTGTTCCCGAGCACCGCACCCACCAGTTCGTCCACTCCTTCCTGATGATGGACCCGGGGCGGGCGGTGTTCACCTCGCGAAACTACAAGTACCCCTTCGGCGTGATCTTCGCCTACAGCCTGTCGATCGTGACCATTGGCATGGCGGACGGCGCCCTGGAGACCTTCCGGGAGGACATGAAGGTGCGGCTCAGCGCCTATGACGGCGCCAAGGCCATGGACGATCCGTTCATCCGCCAGCGCCTGGCCGAGGCTGGGGCGATCATCCGCGGTCTGCATTCCCGGCTGGAGGCGAATTTCGCCGAGCTGGACGCCCTGATCGACGCGGATCAGCCGATCCCGGTGGAACTGCGGGTTCAGAACAAGTGGGACGCCCAGTGGATCGCCAAGGAGGCGCAGAAGGCCGTGGAGCTGTTGTTCAAGGCCAGCGGCGCCCGGGGCCTGAAGCTGGAGAGCCCGATGCAGCGCTACTTCCGGGACGTCCACGCCGCCTCGAACCACGCCTTCCTCAACGCCGACAAGGGCGCGCTCAACGCGGGCCTGGTGCAGCTCGGCGGGGGCACCACCGACTTCACCCTTTGAGCGCGGTCCCGGGCCGCGGGGCGCCGCGCGCGCCTGGCGCCAACCCCATCCCGTGCGGGCGCCGCCATCCCCAGTTGAAAGAGATATCTCATGTCCGTCATCGGTCTTGGCTATATCGGCCTGAACGTCAGCAATGTGGACGCCTGGAAATCATGGGCGTCCGACTTCCTCGGTCTCATGGCGGCGCCGTCATCGCCGTCCGGGACGCAGCGGCTGCGGCTCGACGACTATGCCTGGCGGATCGCGCTGGAGCCCGGGGACAAGGACGATCTGGCCTGGATCGGGCTTGAGGTCGCCGGGCCGGACGAACTGGCAATGCTGCGGGCGCGGCTGGAGGCCGGGGGCGTCGCCGTGGAGGATGCGGATGAGGCCTTGCTGGCCGAGCGGGGCGTGGTTGGCCTGGTCCGCTGCCAGGACCCGGGCGGACTGGGAGTCGAGCTCTATTATGGGCCGACCCACCTGACGCAGACGCCGTTCGTGTCCCCCGTGGGGGCCCGGTTCGTGACGGGAAGCCAGGGGCTGGGCCATGTGGTGCTGGCCACGACCGATCTGGCCGGTTTTCGGCGCTTCTATCTGGACCTGCTGGGTTTTCGGCAGTCCGACACGATCCGCATGGCGATGGGACCAAGCTTCCACATCGACCTTGAGTTCTATTTTTGCAATCCGCGCCACCACACCCTCGCGGTCGCGCCCCTGCCGATGCTTCCACCCAAGCGCATGCATCACCTGATGGTGCAGGTGGAGACCCTGGACCAGGTGGGCTTCGCCCTGGACCGGGTGGGTCCGACCAACACCACGCTCACCCAGACGATAGGGCGGCATTCCAACGACAAGATGGTCTCGTTCTACGTGGCCACGCCGTCGGGCTTTGAGCTCGAATATGGCTACGACGCCATTGAGGTGGACGCCCCCACCTGGAGCATGGCGCGTCACGACCGGATCTCCAGCTGGGGCCACCACCGCGTCTGACGTCCGCCTTCAACCAATCCCTGGCAATTCCTGGAGCCCTCGATGGCCGTTCAAATCACCAGCCGCTTCGTCGAATTCGACGGGCTGAACATCCACTATGATGAGGCCGGCGCCGGCCCGGCCCTGATCTTCGTCCATGGGGGCGGACCCGGCTCGTCGGGCCTGAGCAACTTCTCGCGCAACATGGAGGCCTTCGCCGACCGCTACCGGGTGATCGCCATTGATCTGCCGGGCTATGGCCAGTCGACCAAGCTCAAGATCTCCGAGCCCCTGTGGGGCTACTACGCCAAGGTTCTCGCCGGGTTCATCGACGCCCTGGGCCTTGGCAAGGCGCACCTGGTCGGTAATTCCCTGGGGGGCGCCTCCTGCCTGAAGACCGCGCTGGACTTCCCGGCGAAGGTTGATCGTCTGGTGCTGATGGGGCCGGGGGGCGGATATTCCCTGTTCGAAAAGCAGCCCAGCGATGGAATCCGCGCCTTGGTGACCTTCTATCTGCCGCCGGGGCCATCCATTGAGCGGCTCAAGGGCTTCGCCGAGTATCTGGTCCATGATCCCGCCTCCCTGACCGACGAGCTGTTGCAGGAGCGGCTCGACCGGGCGATGGAGCCGGATACGGCGCGGTTCATGCCCCTTCGCATCGGCCCCAACATGGCGCCCATCACGGATCTGTGGCGCGAGCGGCTGGACCAGCTGCCGCACGAGACTCTGATCCTCTGGGGGCGCGAGGACCGGGTGAATCCCATGGATCAGGGACTGATCCTGATGCGGCAGATCCCCAACGCGCGCTTTCTGGTGATGCCCAAGTGCGGCCACTGGGTGCAGTGGGAAAAGGCCGACGAGTTCAACCGCACCGTCGCCGCGTTCCTGGAGGGATAGCGGAGCCTCCGACCGCTACGCCTCCGCGGGGATCGCCGCGCCGATCCCTCCTGTTTGTCAGCCCAGGTCGCGTTCGTTGAGTTGCGGGAAGCCCCGCTGGTGCCAGACGGGATAGGCTGGCTCGGCGTCGCTAGCGGCGTCGAGGGCGGCGACCTGTTCGGCGGTCAGGGCCCAGCCGACCGCGCCGATATTGGCGATCAGCTGTTCCTCGTTGCGGGCCCCGATGATCACGGTGGAGACGGTCGGGCGGCGCAGCAGCCAGTTCAGGGCGATCTGCGGGATGGTCTTGCCGGTCTCCTCGGCGATCACGTCCATGGCCTCGATGATCTTGAACAGACGCTCTTCGGGATAGGCTGGGCCAGTGCCGGCGATGTCGTGGGCGCGGGTGCCAGGCTGGGCCGGCTGCCCCCGACGGATCTTGCCCGTCAGCTTGCCCCAGCCGAGCGGGCTCCAGATCGTGGCCCCGACGCCCTGGTCGAGGCCCAGCGGCATCAGCTCCCATTCGTAGTCGCGGTTCAGCAGGGAATAATAGACCTGATGGGCCACATGGCGGGCGTAGCCATGGCGGTCGGCCGCGGCCTGCGACTTCATCAGATGCCAGCCGGAGAAGTTGGAGGCGCCTATATAGCGAATCTTGCCCGCCCGGACGAGCTGGTCGAGGGTGGAAAGGGTCTCCTCCACCGGGGTGTTGTAGTCCTGGCCATGCAGTTGGAAGAGGTCGATGTGGTCGACCCCAAGGCGGGTCAGGGACTTGTCCACGGCGTCGATCAGGTGCTGGCGGGAGGAGCCGAAATCATTGGGCCCGTCACCGGAGGGGAAGGTGGCCTTGGTCGAGATCAGCAGCCGGTCGCGCTTGCCCTTGATCGCCTCTCCCAGGATCGTCTCGGCCAGACCGCCGGAATAGATGTCGGCGCTGTCGAACATCGAGACCCCATGGTCCAGGCAGATGTCGATCAACCGCTCGGCGCCCCCGGCGTCGGTGGAGCCCCAGGCCTTGAAGAAATCCCCGGCCCCGCCGAACGTCGCGGTGCCGAAACTGAGGGCGGGAACGCGAAGGCCCGAGGCCCCCAATCGCCGAAATTCCATGCTGTCATACCTTCCGAGCCGCCGAGGACAAACCTAGGTAGGGACCGCGACCAAATTTCGCAGCCAGCCGCGGTGGCGAAATCGGAAAGAATTTGGCGCTCGCCGCGACGACGCCGATCGGATCAGGCCTCGAACACCGCCTCGGTGTCCATGCGCACCGCCCGCAAGGCGCGGGTCTGGCTGTAGTCCTCGTACAGCTCCTCGGCGGCGTAGCAGATCAGCAGGGACCGGCGCGGGGCTCCGCTGTGATTGCGTGTGGCGCCGTGCGGCAGGTTGGAGCCGAACAGCAGGATGTCGCCCGCGTCCCCCTCCGTTGTCCGCGCCTGGGAGGAATAGGCTTCCGGCGGCGCCGCGAGCGCCTCGCCGCGATGGGCCCCGGGCACGACCTGGGTGGCGCCGTTGCGCGGTCCGAACGGATCGAGAAAAACCAGGGCGGAAACGGTCTCGGCCTGGCTGGTGCTGGCGCCGTCCCGGTGCAGCAGCTGGTCCCCGCCGCCGGGGCGCGGCTCGCGCCCCTCGACCTGCGCCAGGAAGAACGGCGCCCGCAGGACATGATGGGTGGCGGCGAGCATCGTCGGCAGGTGGCAGACCCGCCGTACGACGGGATCCAGGTCCACCAGGGCGTGGCGCCAATCCGGACCGCGCGGGACCGGCCATTGGTGGGACGGCGTCTCTCCCGCCTCGAACGCCGCCCGTAGGGGCTCGATCCAATCGGCCGGAACAAGGCCGCGCAACAGGACAAAACCGTCCTGGTCAAGGCGCTGGGCGTTCTCGGCGTCGAGCCGATCGACCTTCGCGCGTGGCGACACTGTGCTCATGCTTCACCCTGTCCCTGAGCCGGGGTTTCCGCATTGAACCCGTCTTGGGCGACGGGCGCCATAGAAAAATCCATCGAGAGTTGTCTTGGGGCCGTGGGACGGCCGCTCTCGCCGTCGTCCCTACAGCGTCGGGTCCGGCCCGACCTGGACCAGCATCTTGCCGAAATTGTCCCCCCGCAGCATTTCGGCGAAGCAGGCGGGCACGGTCTCGACGCCCTGGCGGATGTCCTCGCGGTATTTCACCTGGCCCGAAGCCACCAGGGGCGCCACATCGCGCAGGAAGGTGTCGTGATGGCCCTCCACGAAATCCCCGACGAAGAGATCCTTCACGCTCACGCCCCTGGCCGCGAACACCGCCTGGCCCTTGGCCATCAGGGCCGCGCGGGCGTCGGCGCCGCCCTCATCCCCATAGTGGGCGATCAGGCCGCAGATGGTCATCCGCGCCCCGGGGTTGAACAGGGGCAGCACCGCCTCGAACACCGCCCCGCCCACATTCTCGAAATAGACGTCGATCCCCGTCGGGCAGGCCGCCCGCAGGTCCTCGGCGAAGGTGGGGCTGAGGTGAGAGACACAGGCGTCAAAACCCAGTTCCTCGGTCACGAACCGGCATTTCGCCTCGCGGCCGGCTATGCCCACCACCCGCGCGCCCCGCAGCCGGGCCAGCTGCCCCGCGATCTGCCCGACCCCGCCGGAAGCGGCGGAGACGACCACGGTCTCGCCAGCCTTGGGCCGCGCCATCAGGATCATCCCGGCATAGGCGGTTAGGCCCAGCATGCCCAGGACGCCCACCGCCTGGGAGATACGCCCCTGGGCCGGGTCGAGCTTGCGCGGGATCATGTAGGACGGCCGGGCGACGCCTTCGCCCATCAGGCCATACTCGGCCCAGCCATTGGTGTTGAACACCAGATCGCCGGGGGCGAAGCCCTCCATCCGGCTCTCGATTACCTGGGCGATGGTGCGGGCGTGACAGGGGGCGCTCGGAGTGTCGATCCCCCGGCGCTTATAGGCCCATTGGTAGGGATCGAGGGAGATGTAGATCGTGCGCGTCAGGGCCTGGCCAGGTCCGGGCGAGGGGATCGGTCCCTCGCGCAGCTCAAAGGTGTCCGCCTCGGGCCAGGCGCCGATCGGCTTGCCGGATAGGGTCCAATAGCGGTTCACGGGGCGTCTCCTGGCGGTC
This sequence comes from Caulobacteraceae bacterium, assembly GCA_031291685.1. GTDB lineage: Bacteria > Pseudomonadota > Alphaproteobacteria > Caulobacterales > Caulobacteraceae > Poindextera. The sequence goes on from JARLIP010000111.1 coordinate 34,500, forward strand.
CTTTGAGCCTTCTGTAGGCGCTGGGCGAAAGCCTTGGCAATCGCGGGGCGCCTGTTGATGGCCGCCCTTCCACTACTGGCCAAATCCGCCCAGGGGCACCACATTCGGTTGCGCGCCGGATCGTGAGCGCGCCGCAAAAGCTCTGGAGTGAAGCCCATGACCGACACGCCCCCCTACACACCGCCCAAGGTCTGGACCTGGAACAAGGAAAACGGGGGGCGTTTCGCCAATATCAACCGGCCCATAGCCGGCCCGACCCATGACAAGGATCTGCCCGTCGGCCGCCACCCCTTGCAGCTCTATTCCCTGGCCACGCCCAATGGGGTGAAGGTCACGGTGATGCTGGAGGAACTGCTGGCCCTGGGCCATACGGGCGCCGAGTATGACGCCTGGCTGATCCGCATCAACGAGGGGGATCAGTTCGGCAGCGGCTTCGTGGCGGTCAACCCCAACTCCAAGATCCCGGCCTTGCTGGACCGCAGCGGTCCCACCCCGATCCGGGTGTTCGAGTCTGGCGCGATCCTGGTGCATCTGGCCGAGAAGTTCGGCGCCTTCCTGCCCACCGAGCCGGCGGCCCGGGCCGAATGCCTGTCCTGGCTGTTCTGGCCAATGGGCAGCGCGCCCTATCTGGGCGGGGGGCTGGGCCATTTCTACGCCTATGCCCCGTTCAAGATCGAATACGCCATCGACCGCTTCGCCATGGAGGTGAAGCGGCAGTTGGACGTGCTGGATCGCCGCCTGGCCGAGAGCCCCTATATCGCGGGCCCGGACTACACCATCGCCGACATGGCCATCTGGCCCTGGTATGGCGGTCTGGCCAAGGGCCTGCTCTACGAGGCTGGCGAGTTTCTGCAGGTCCAGGACTACACCCATGTTGTGCGGTGGGCCGATCTGATCGCCGAGCGCCCGGCGGTCCAACGGGGCCGGATGGTCAACCGCCCCTTCGGCGACCCCTCCAGCCAACTGCATGAACGCCACG
>JARLIP010000112.1 GCA_031291685.1 Caulobacteraceae bacterium
CCAATGGCGTCGGCCATGTCCTTGAACCCCGCCTCGCCGTTCTCGACATAGGCGAAGGTCCCGGCCGGGGCCCTGTCCAGGGCGGCCAGATAGAGATCAGCCACATCAGCGATATGCACCGTCGACCACCGGTTCAGGCCACGGCCGATATAACCGGCCACGCCAGTCTCCCGGGCCAGGGCCACCAGACGCGGCAACTGCACGCTCTGGGCCGGCGGGCCCAGAGCCGCCCCGTAGATGAGGCTGTTGCACAGCACCACCGACCGGACCCCAGGCGCCTCAAGCACGAACCGGTCCAGCGCCACCCGGGCCAGCTTGTCGGGTTCCGGCGACAGCGGCGTGGTCTCATCGAAGATGCGCTCGGAGGGCTCGCCCATGGCCTCGTCGCCGACAATGCTGGTTCCACTTGTGTGGATCAGAGCCTTGCCGGTGCCGCTGAGGGCTGCTGCCAGGGCCTCGATCGCCGGGCGGTCGTCGCTGCTGGCGGCGTTGATGACCGCGTCGGCGGCCTTGGCCTCCCGCGTCAGGATCTGATGGTCGGCCAGATCGCCGATCACCGGCTCTATGCCGTGGGCCAGGACCGCATCCGCCTTCGCCGGATCCCGGATCAGACCTCGAACCTCGTGCCCGGCCTGAACCAGGCGCGCCGCCACGGAGCCGCCGATGAAGCCGCTGGCGCCGGTGAGGAAGATCTTCATGAGAATTGCCTTTCCATCGTGTTTGGACACAAATGGAAGAGGCCAACACCCACAACAATGGGCGAAATCGTCGGAGCACTTGTGCGAAAAAATCACAAATGATGCGCGAGAGCGGTGACCGCGCCCATGAGATGGCGGTGTTCTCAAGGGTGCTGACCGAGGGCAGCTTCTCCGCCGCCGCCCGCAGCCTGGGCCTGGCGCCCTCGGCCGTCAGCCGCATCATCGCCCGCCTGGAGGCCCGCCTGGGGGTGCGTCTGCTGGTCCGCACCACCCGCGCCCTTGCCCCGACGCCGGAGGGCGAGGCCTATCACCGCGCCGCCGCGCGAATCCTCGACGATATCGACGACCTGGAACAGACCCTCGCCGATCAGGCCTCGCCCCGCGGCCGGCTGAGGGTCAGCGCCACCGTCGCCCATGGCCGCATGCATATCCTGCCCCTGCTGCCCGACTTCCTGGCGCTCTATCCGGGCATACTGGTGGACATCAGCCTGACCGACGCCGTCGTTGATCTGGTGGAGGAACGCGCGGACGTCGCCATACGCGTCGGCCTGCTGCCGGACAGTCCGCTGATGGCGCGCAAACTGGGCGAAAGCGGACGAACCGTGGTCGCCTCACCGGCCTATCTGGCCTGTCGGGGAACGCCAGGAGCGCCGGAGGACCTGCTGAGCCACAACTGCATCGGCTTCAACTTCCGCCGCGCCCAGCGAGGCTGGCCCTTCGTCAGGGACGGAGTCCCGTTCGAGTTGGCGGTGCGCGGCAATGTGGAGGCCAACAACGGCGACACGGTCCGGCGCCTAGCCATCGACGGGGTCGGCGTCGCCCGGGTCGGGACGTTTCACATCGCCCAGGATATGGCCGAGGGCCGTCTTGTTCCTCTGCTGGAGGACTTCAACCCCGGGGATCGGGAGCCCTTTCACGCCCTCTATATCGGCGGCCGCACGGCGCCCAAGCGCGTGCGGGTGTTTCTCGATTTCCTGACCGAGCGCCTGCGCTGACACGCGCATTTCGCCAAGGATGAACATGGTTCGACAAGACAGGGCGTTTGTCCTTGTATGTCGTGCCCGCGTCCCCCGAACCCCGGAGCGCCCCTTGAGCAAGACCTGCAGCCACACAGGCGAGATCGCCACGGTCACCCCCAGCGCCAATGGCTGCGAGGATTGCCTCAAAATCGGGGGCTGGTGGATCCACCTGCGGATCTGCCGCATCTGTGGCCATGTGGGCTGCTGCGACAGCTCCCCCCACAAGCACGCCACGGCCCATTTCCACGCCACCGGCCATCCGATCATCGAGGGCTATGACCCGCCCGAGGGCTGGGGTTGGTGCTATGTGGACGAGGTCATGCTGGATCTCACCGACCGGATGACCCCGCACCCCGGACCGATCAAGAGCTTCCTGAAATAGCCCCTGCAACGGAGCAAAGCCCATGAGCGCATTCAACCCTCGCACGCCGGTCTGGCTGGCCAGCGGCCTGCGCACCCCCTTCGTCAAGGTGGACGGCCCCTTCGCCCAGTTGGACGCCATCGCCCTGTCCGTGCCCGTGGTCCAGGCCATGATCGCCCAGCTGGATGGAACCCGCCCGGACGTCGCTGTCTGGGGCACGGTCGCCCCCAACCTGACCTGGAGCAATATCGCGCGCGAAGTGCTGCTTGACGCCGGGGTCGATGCGACCATCCCCGCCTTCTCCACCGTCATGGCCTGCTCCACCAGCATGATCGGCGCCTTCGAGGCCGCCGGCATGATCGACGGCGAGGCCCGAAACCTGGCCCTGGTCGGCGGGGTCGAAAGCATGAGCCGCATCCAGCTGGGCCTGGGCCAGAGGCTGTCGGACTGGGTGCGCGGCTTCCAGCGCGCCCGCTCCCTGGGCCAGAAGATCGAGCATGTCGCCGAGCTGAAGCTGTCGGACGTGCGCCTCTACATCCCCAGCGTCACCAACCGCACCAGCGGCATGAGCATGGGCGAGCACACCGAAATCACCGTCAAGACCTGGGACATCGGCCGTCAGGAGCAGGACGAACTGGCCCTGGCCAGCCACCGCAAGGCGATCGCGGGCTGGGAGGCGGGCTTCTTCACCGACCTGGTCATGCCCCTGGAGGGGACCACCCACGACACCATCCCCCGCAAGGACACCTCCCTCGAAAAGCTCGGCCGCCTGCCGCCGGTGTTTGACCGCACCAGCGGCAAGGGCACGCTTACCGCTGGCAATTCCTCGCCCCTCACCGATGGCGCCGCCGCCCTTTGGGTCGGCTCCGAGGCCGGCATGGCCCGTCTGCCCGCCGCCACACCCCGGGTCCAGCTGATCGATTTCGAGGTGTCGGCGGTCGATTTCCGCACCGAGGGCCTGTTGATGGCCCCGGCCTACGCCGTGCCCAGGCTCCTGGCCCGGCACGGCTTGACCTATGCCGACATTGACCTGTGGGAGATCCACGAGGCCTTCGCCGGCCAGCTCGCCTTTCACATGAAGGCCTGGGAGGACGCCGATTTCCTGCGGGACAAGGTCCGGATCGAACCTGCCTTCGGCGCCTTTCCCCGCGATCGGGTCAACCCCAACGGGGGCTCCACGGCGCTCGGCCATCCCTTCGGCGCCACGGGCGCCCGCATCCTCAGCCAGGCGGTCAAGGAACTGGCCGCCCTGCCCGCCGGCGCCTGGGCCATCGTCAGCATCTGCGCCGACGGCGGCCTCGGCACTGTGGCCCTGCTGCGCAATCCGCCCTCGGACTGAGCCCAAGGGCGCGCGCGGGCCTCACGCCGCCTTGGCGATCATCCCGTGGGGATCGAGAATGAACTTGGCGGCCGCGCCGTGGTCGAAGGTCTCGTAACCCTGGGGCGCCTCTTCCAGGCTGATCACCTTGGCGTTGACGATGTCGGCGATGGGCAGCTTGCCGTGCAGGATCGACATCATCAGCTGGCGGTTATAGCGCACCACCGGGGTCTGGCCGGTGTGGAAGGACTGGGACTTCGCCCAGCCCAGACCAAAGCGCAGGGACAGCGAGCCCCGCTTGGCCGCCTCGTCCACGGCGCCCGGATCGTCGGTGACATAGAGCCCCGGAATGCCGATCTGGCCCGACGCCCGGGTGATCTCCATCATCTGGTTGAGCACGATGGCCGGCTGCTCGCCGCCCGCATGGCCCCGGGCCTCGAAGCCCACCGCGTCGATGGCCGCGTCCACCTCGGGAACCCCGACCACCTCGGCGATCATGTCGCCGAGACGGTCGCTCTTGCTCAGGTCGATGGGCGTGAAGCCGACCTTCTCGGCGTGGGCCAGGCGCTCCTTGTTGAAATCGCCCACCATCACCACCGCCGCCCCCAGGACCCGGGCCGAGGCCGCCGCCGCCAGGCCCACCGGGCCGGCGCCCGCCACATAGACGACGGAGCCCACCCCCACCCCGGCCTTGTAGGCGCCGTGGAAGCCCGTGGGCAGGATGTCGGACAGCATGGTCAGGTCGCGGATCTTGGCCAGGGCCTGATCTCGATCCGGGAACTTCAAGAGGTTGAAGTCGGCATAGGGGATCATGACGTAGCGCGCCTGCCCGCCGATCCAGCCGCCCATGTCCACATAGCCATAGGCCCCGCCCGCCCGGGCCGGGTTCACCGTCAGGCACACCCCGGTAAAGCCATCCTTGCAGGTGCGGCAGCGCCCGCACGCCACATTGAAGGGCACGGAAACGATGTCCCCCACATTCAGCAGCTCGACGTCGGCGCCCTTCTCGATCACCTCGCCGGTGATCTCATGGCCCAGCACCAGGCCGGCGGGCGCGGTGGTGCGACCGCGCACCATGTGCTGGTCGGAGCCGCAGATATTGGTGGAGACGACCTTGAGGATCACCGCATGTTCGATCTTGCGCCCGTCCGGCGCCTCGAACTTGGGATCGGCGATATCCTGAACCTCGACCTTGCCCGGGCCCAGATAGACCACGCCTCTGTTGCTCATGGTACGTCTCCCTGAAGATTATTGTTTTGAGGATCGCCGTATGGCGTCGCGCCCACCGATCGTGCGGCGGTTTCACGGGCGCTGATAGGACAAATCCGACACCGTCCTAGGTGGGACGGACCTGTCGTTGCGATCCGCTCTCCATCCATTGGGGACATGCACGGTTGTGGACGGGATAACCCCGCCCACCCTCGATAGGCGCTAGCCTTGCCAACGCAAAGCTAGTAGCGTGTGAATTATATAAATACTACTCTTGCGGTAAAACGGAGGGAGGGGCGCGATGAGCTATCTGAACCTGCCCAGGATCAGCTTCTCCGGCCTGTTCGAGGCGGACGTCAACACCGTCAACAACGACGTGCGCAATTACGACGCCACGGTGTTCGAGCCTCGTCTTCAGACCGCCCAGATCACCGTCGGCGACCACACCGAATATAACGGCTGGTGGAACCCCGCTGGCTCCAACCGCTTCAGCCTGATCGGCTGCGCGGTGACCGGCGCCGTCGGCCCCAAGGGCGAGGCGGCCAGCGGCGATGAAGTCCTCACCCTGCGGCTTGAGGCCCAATTCGACCGCACCGCCGGCAAGATCGTCGATCTGGATCCCCAGTTCCAGTTCGCCTCGGCCCTGTGGGGCCTCAGGATCGGGCTGATGGCCGGCGACAAGGTGTTGATGCGGGGCAGCTTCTATCCTGGTTCGTTCCGCGACCTGTTCTTTAGCCGCCTGTTCGACCAGGCCACCAACCAGCCGGTGAGCGGCAGCCCCAGCGCCTCGGCCCGCTTCACCGGTGCGCTCTACGACATCGCCTGGGATGAGAGCGCCGAAGCCTCGCCGATCCTTTCCGCCCTGAAGGCCAGCGCCGCGGCCAATCAGGGCCAGTTGATGCTGAGCCTGATCACCTACGGCTATTCCAAATCCGGCGGAACCCAGGAGTTCCTCAGCGGCTCGGTGATCGGCTGCATCGGCCCGTGGCTCGCGGGAGAGCCCCTGTCCTTCGCCCCCGGTCGCCGCTTCGCCATCAGCGCCGCCAGCCCTAACGCGCCCTTCGCCTCGGCCCAGAACATCGGCTACCTGACCGGCCTCGTCACCAATGAGGGCCAAGGGCTGAGCCTGGATCTGGGCGTCGCCCTGCCCCTGCTGCTGGCCGACGGCCCCGGCGGCGACGGCGCCATCCACACCGTGGACCTTGGCCCAATCACCATCGCCGTGGCCAGACAGGGCGACACCCTGACCAATACGCCGACCGGCCTCAGCGTCACCCCCGGCGTGACCGAGGGCCAGGCCCTCACCCCCGACCAGTACGAGGTCATCAGCGTGCTGACGGCTTATGACATGGCCTGGATGCAGGCCAATGGCGGCGTCGCCGACTTCGCCGTCCCCGCCGCCGCCCAGGCCCTGATCGGCGACCATCCCCTGCTGCTCCTCACCGCCGCCCCCACGCCCCCCGGCCAGATCGTCGCCATCCGCGAGACCTTTGGCGGCCTGTGGACCCGGGCGGACGACTTCGTGCAGCGGCTGGATTCGGCGCCCACGGGCTGGGTCAGCTCGGCCTTCAAGGTCTGGGCCATGCTCTGGGGCCAGCCCTGGGCCAATGCGCCGCTCACCCTCTCGGTCCAGCCCCGCGCCACCGGCCAGGGCGGCACCGACGACCCCGACGAGGTCAAGCCGCCCCAGACCTATATCCCCGACAACAATGTGCCGGCGGCGACAATCTCCCTGCCCGCCACAGCCACGGCGGGCGCCGACGGGACGGTGCAGGTCACCTATTGGGCCGCGAACCCGGGTAACCCCCGGGGCTATATCGACGGGCAGATCTACCAGCTGAACTATTCGCCCACGGTGGCCGGCCAGTCGCCCATGCCCATGGTGGAGGTGGTGGCCGTTCACGTGCGCGACGCCTATGTGCCGCCGCCGGTTCCCAGCTGGGACACGGACGTCAAGCCAGTACTGACACAGTACGGGAACCTCTATCCGATCATGAGCCGGGGCCTGTTCAGCCTATCGGACTTCGACGCCGCCTCGGCCAACGCCCGGCTGCTGCACCTGGCCTTCACCCTGCCCCCCACCGATCCCAACTTCATGCCGGCCACCCGGGACATCTCCGCGGGCAAGCTGCGGATGATCGTCGACTGGCTGCGCAGCTACCTGCCTCACGGCGCCCCTTCGGGTTACGGCGCCATACCGCCCCTGCCCGTGGGCCAGCCCCTGCCCCCGGCCCTGTCTGGCGCGGCTCCGGCCCAGCATCCCACCCAGATCACTCCGGCCCTGGCCACGGCGGCCGTCGAGGCCCTCGGCCCCGGCAATGACGGCAAGACCGCCGCCGTCCGGGGCTTTCTCAAGAACGCCGCCCGCGCCGGCGATGGCGGCTAGAGCCGCGCCAGGAAGGGACGAAACCTCATGCTGAAGATCAATCCCAAGCTGGTCGAACAGGTCCGCGCCGCCCAAAGCCCTGAGGACCTGCACCAACTGGTCCAGGGCGCCATCGAGCTGGAGCACGCCACCATCCCCGCCTATCTGGCCGCCTATTTCACCCTGAAGCTGGGGACCAACCAACCGGTGGCCGAGATCATCCGCAGCGTCGTCGTCGAGGAGATGCTGCACATGTCCATCGCCTCGAACCTGCTGATCGCCATCGGCGGGCGGCCGGTGATCAACAAGCCGGGCTTCATCCCGACCTATCCCGGGCCCCTGCCCATGAATATCGGCGGCCTGATCGTGCCGATCCGCAAGTGCTCCATCGACCTGGTGCAGAACGTGTTCATGAAGATCGAGGAGCCGGACGAGCCGATCCCGATCAAGGCCGCCGCCACCCCCGCCCCTGTCGAGTACAACACCATCGGTGACTTCTATCACGCCCTGGAGCTCAAGCTGCGCGAGATGGGCCCCAAGGCCTTCGCCCATGGGCGCTTCCACGAGGAGATGGTCGACAACACCTGGTTCAGCCCGACCGAGTTGTTCCCGATCACCGACGAACACACCGCCGCCGCCGGCATCCGCCTGATCGTGCGCCAGGGCGAAGGCACGCGCATCGATCCCCTGGATCCCCAGAACGAGCCCGCCCACTACTACCGCTTCGAGCAGATCGTGAAGGGCAGGCGCCTGATCAAGGACCCCGCCGCCCCCAGCGGTTTCAGCTTCGGCGGCGCCCCGGTCACCCTGGACGTGACCAATGTCTGGGACATGCAGCCCGATCCGCCCAATCCCGACACCCTGCCGGCGGACTCGGCGGCGCGGCGGGCGGCCACCGCCTTCGCCTATGGCTACACCAGCCTGCTCAACGCCCTGCACGACACCTTCAACGGCGCGCCCAGCACCATCGGACGGGCCATGGGCCTGATGTACCAGCTGCGCCTGCAGGCCCAGGAGGTGCTGCAAACGCCCTTGCCCGACCATCCGGGCGTCTCCACCGGATTGAGCTTCACCTACCAACCCACCACCGCCTGAGGATCGTTGGCCCGCCCGGGCCACGGGAGAACCGCCATGACCCGCTTCGCAACACCTCGCGGCCTCTTTATCCCGGCGCTGCTGGGGCTCGCCATCGCCCTGGTCGTCGCCATCCTGGCCATTTCGCCCGCCACGCAGGGGGCCGTCCCGGACGACGTTTACGCCACCTATGGCGTGCACAACGACGCCCATAACGCCGACTGCGCCTTTCCCAACTGCACCTATGTGCGCACGCCCGGCGAGCCCACCAATCCACGATACCCGGCCTACTGGACCTCCCACTGGGCCATGTACAGGGTGTTCAACAAGTACCAGGACTATCCGCCCCCCTATGACGGCAAGCCCCCGGCGGCCCTGAAGGACGGGGTGGACTACCAGACATCCTGGGGCGCGACCTATTATGACTCCACCTGGCGCGGCCCCTCCGGCGAGGGCGCCATGGAGGAGCATTACGAAAAATTCTGCCTGCCGATCTTCCCCATCCCCAACAACTACACCTGCTCGTTCATCTCCCTGGGCAAGACCGCCTTCTTCGTCACCTATGACGATCGCCCGTCCTGGATGCCGCCGGTGTGCCTGTTCTCCCCCAGCAACCACCCGCCGGAGCGGGACTTCATCAAGCACCTGCCCTATTCCAAGGCCGACAGCGCCCGGCTGGGCGATCGGGTTCAGGGCTATTCCTTCTGGGTGGGCCAGAGCGGCAAGCCGATCCAGACCGGGGTCAGCCCCGACCAGACGGCCAATGGCGGCATAATGTTCGGCTACGGCTTTGACAGCAACGCTACCCCCGACCGCGTGAACAAGCGCGCCGCGCCCTACCGTCACCCGCAGTCCTTCTATTTCTCCGGGGTGCCCTACATGCCCCAGCTGCCCCAACCCAACGCGCCCATCGTCAGCCAGAACTATACCGACTTCGCCATGACCCGGCCCGATCCGGCCAAGACCTGGGCCCAGGTGGCGGGGCTCGATCCCAAGACCCTGCCCAAGTGCCAGCTGTTCAATCCTCCCGCCGTCGCCCAGACCGCCGCCGCCCCGGACGGTCGGCTGAGCGCGCCGGGTCCCGCCCCCAAGGTTCCCACCTGGGGGAGCATCGGCAAGCCTTGAGGGTCGTTCAGCGCGGAGTCCTGGGCGCGGCGCCCGCCGCCATCGCCCTCCTGTGTCTCGCCAGCACGACCTCGGCGGCCGATCCCGCCACCGAGGTCGTGGTCACGGCGTCTCACTTCGATCACCCGGCCGACCGGCCAACGGCGAACACCACCGTCCTGGCCCCCACCGACGCCCCCGCCGGCGCCTCGGTGGGGGATCTGCTGGCCACGGTCAGCGACGTCGAGGTGCAGCGCCCCGGCGGCGCGGCCGGGGTCGCCTCGGTGTTCATGCGCGGGGCTCAGCCCAACTTCACCCTGGTAATGCTCGAGGGCGTACCCTTGAACGATCCCACCAACACCCGGGGCGGCTCGGCGGACGTCTCGGCCTTCAGCGCCCTGGGCCTGCAACGGGTCGAGATCGTGCGCGGCGCCCTGTCGGCCATCTACGGCTCCGGCGCCCTGGGCGGCGCCGTCAACCTGATCCTTCCCGCCGGCGCCGCCAGGCCCAGCGGTGTCGTCACCCTGGCCGGGGCCAGCGACAGCGCCCTGGCCGCCGGCCTGACCCTGCGCGGCCCCCTGGCCGGCGGCGCCGGGGGCTCGATCAGCCTGGGCTATGGCGACGGCGGCGATTCGGTTGCGCAATCCTCCCGCACGAACCTGTCCCTGGGCGGCAAGATCGCGCCCCTGGACGGATCGGACCGCTATGGCCTGGTTCTGCGCCTGTCCCGCAGCGACGCCCACGCCTTTCCCGACGACAGCGGCGGCCCGCGTCTGGCCGTGCTTCGAACCACCGAGCAAAGCCGCGCCGAGGAGGGCCTGATCGGCGGCCACTGGCGTTTCGACCTGAGCCGCCTGGCCAGCCTGGAGCTCAACGGCGCGGCCACCGCCCGGTCGTTCGACGATGTCTCCCCAGGGGTCGCGCCCGGCGTTCGCGATCCGGTGGGGGTCCCCGCTGGAACCAGCCATGACCGCTATGACCGCCAGCGGGGCCAGGCGATCCTGCGGCTGGCGCCCATGGCCGGATGGCGCGCCCTGATCGGCGTCGAGGGCCAGCAGGAGCACGGCCAGAGCACCGGCGATCTGATCTATTACGGCATGGCCTTTCCCAGTCGCTTCACCCTGAACCGCACCACATGGTCGGGCTTCGCCGAGACCGATCTCGACCACGGCCCCCTGGCCCTGGACGCCAGCCTGCGCCTGGACGCCCCCCAGCGCTTCGGAACCCATGTCAGCGGCCGGGTGGGGGCGGCCTGGCGCCTGGGCCATGGCCTGACCCTGCGCGCCGCCTGGGGGGAAAGCTTCAAGGCGCCCAGCTTCTACGCCCTGGGCAACAGCCTGGTGGGCAATCCCGGCCTGCGTCCGGAAACCAGCAACGCCGCCGAGGCCGGGATCGTCTGGCGCGGCGTCTCGGGCGCCAGCCTGGAGATCGCCTATTTCCACGCCCGCTATGGCCAACTGATCGATTTCGTCTCCGGCCCGCCGCCCCGGCTGGAAAACCGAAGCTCGGTCCTGACCCAGGGGGTGCAGGTCACGGCCACGGCGCCACTCGGCGACCGTGCAACAGCCCGGGCCTCGGCGACCTACGCCGACACCCATGACCAGTCCGATGGCTCGCGCCTGCGCAGCCTGCCCCCCTGGCGGGGGACGGCCAGCCTGGACTGGCGCTTCACGGGCAAGCTCACCGGTCGCCTGGGCGCCCTCTATGTCAGCGACCGGCTGGATTCCTCCGTGCCCACGGGGGACGTAACCCTGCCGCCCTACGCCACCCTGGGCGCCCGCCTGACCTGGGCGGCCACGCCCCGCCTGAGCCTGGAGGCCAGCCTGGAGAATGCGCTCAATCGGCGCTACGAGGCCGCCATCGGCTTTCCCGCCCCCCGGACCGTGGGGCGGCTGTCCCTGGCGCAAAAGTTCTAGATCAACGCGGAACCGCCGCGCCCCACTCGTTCCAGCCCAGGCTGCGGGGCGTCTTGGGCAGGTACATGCTCTCCAGCCGCTCCAGGGCGAACCCTGCCAGGACGATGCTGGTCCCCACCGGGCGGGTCAGGTGACACCCCCCGGCGATGCGCTTCCACACCGGCTCGATCCGTCCCTGCCAGCGGGCGACCTCGGCGTCGGGGGCCAGGCCATGTTCGCAGAACAGCAGCCGCCCGCCGGGCTTCAGCACCCGCCGCGCCTCCGCCAGGGCCTTGGCCGGCGTATGCACCGAGCAAAGGGTGAAGGTGCAGACCACGGTGTCGAACTCCCCGGCCTCGAAGGGCAGGGCCTCGGCGGTTCCCTCCAGCACCTCCACCAAGAGCCCCTCCGGGCGCGGCGCGGCGACGGCCCGGGCGCGCAGCTCCGCCGATGGGTCCACGCCGAACACCTTGGCGACCTTGGCAGGATCGTAGTGCGCCAGGTTCAGACCCCCGCCTATGCCCAGCTCCAGCACCCGCCCCTGGGCCAGGGGCGCGACCTTGGCCCGCTGACGCATGATCGGGCGCGAGCCGCAGGCGCAGCCGATCAGCCTGGGCATGATGTGGCGATCGTAGAACGATGTCATGGCTTGACCTGGCCCCCCAGCGACGTCGGCGGCGGATAGGCGAGCGGGATCTCCGCCACCCCCGTATTGCCCGTCGCGGCGTTGTGGGCGGTGACCAGCAGCCGATAGACGCCAAGTTTCGGCGCCCCCAGAGCGCCGGCGAAATGGCTGGGCGAGCCGTCCGGGGTCAAGGTCGCCTGCCCCATCGCCCGCTCGCCCTGAAACAGCGCCGCCTTGACCTCATACTGGGCCGCGTCCCAGTGCCCGCCGGGCTCGATGGGACAGCCGCACATCAAGGTCACCTTGGCCCCGATCCTCAGGCTGTCCGGAGCGGCCGACGTCCAGACCGGCTCCACCACCAGCCCCGGAAACTCCAGCACCCAGCCATCGCCCTCCACCGCCTTGCCCGGCAGCAGCCACATGGTCGAGGTGACCGTGATCTGGGCGCCCGGCTTGCCCAGGGGCCCACGGGCCTCGGCCCGGACCAGGGTGGGCCTGTCGATATCGACCAGCGCGTCGAACCGCGCCGCCTCGGGCGTCGAAAGGGCCTGACCACGAACGCGCGGCTCCACCACGATCCGCTTGGTGTCCCCCGTGGCGCCGGCGGTGATCCCATGGGCCAGGGCCCCGCCGCTGGCGGCGTCCGTCAGGGTGATGTCCACCCCGCCCATGCTGTCGCCGATGAACTTGGCGTCCTTGGCCAGGGCCCGCACCACCACATGGGTGGGCTCCGCCGCCGCCGACTGAGCCGACAGCACCGCCAGACCCAGGCCCCCTACGCTGACGATCCGACCGAATCCAACCATGTCGCCGACTCCCTTTGGCGGTGACCTTATACCAACGGCCATTGAGCTCGACCGCTAGAGTCCGCATTCACCACCGTCATCCTCGACACGCAGTGTCGGGGATCGTGCGTCCGTGAGGACGCTTTGTCAGCGAGGTGAGAGTCCTCGCCATGCGGGGTCACGCCGCATGAAGCTGAAGGAGACTGCGTCGCCGCGAGGCGGGGTGGAGAGCAACTGGAGGCGAAGGAG
>JARLIP010000113.1 GCA_031291685.1 Caulobacteraceae bacterium
CGCTCTCCCTCGCCCTGGCCCGCGGGGCCCGCACGGCCGCCCCCGCCCACGCCGCCCTCGACAAGCCGGGCCACACCCTCAACGGCCTGGTGTCCGGCATGCCCGGCTCCGCCCCGGGCGTGACCGTGTTCCGCGGCATCCCCTTCGCCGCGGCGCCGGTGGGTCCGCTGCGCTGGCGCGATCCGCAGCCCGCCGCCAACTGGACCGGCGTGCGCGACGGCTCCAAGTGGGGCGACGCCTGCGTGCAGCCGTCCGCCAAGACCCGGTCCTTGGGCGTGAACCTGGCGATCGACCTGCCGGATTCGCCGAAGATGTCGGAGGACTGCCTCAACCTGAACGTCTGGACGCCGGCGACCAAGGCCGGCCAGAAGCTTCCGGTGATGTTCTGGGTCTATGGCGGCGCCTATAACGAAGGCGGCGGCAACATGCCCATCAGCGACGGCAACGCCCTGGCCAAGAAGGGCGTGATCGTCGTCACCTTCAACTACCGCGTCGGCGCCCTGGGCTTCCTGTCCCATCCGGAGCTGACCAAGGAATCCGGCCACAACGCCTCGGGCAACCAGGCCGTGGGCGACGCCATCGCCGCGCTCAAGTGGGTGAAGGCCAATATCGCGGCCTTCGGCGGCGATCCGGACAACGTCACCATCTTCGGCCAGTCGGCCGGCGCCTGCATCGACGCCTTCCTGGTGGGCTCGCCCGAGGCCAAGGGCCTGTTCAAGCGGGCGATCTCCGAGAGCGGCCAGTGGATGGGCCTCGGCATCGCCAAGATGGCGCCCCGGGAGCGTCAGGAGCAGGCGACCGTGGCGGCGGCGGAGAAGGCCGGGGCCAAGAGCCTGGCGGACATGCGCGCCATGTCGGCCGAGGACGTGATCAAGACCTTCCGCAACCAAGGCGGAACGGTCGACGGCTATTACATCCCCGAGGACCTGTCCAAGACCTTCGCCGAGGGCAAGCAGAACGCGGTTGACCTCCTGACCGGATCGAACGGGACCGAACTGGCCCTCGGCCCGCGGCAGAAGCTGACCGTCGACTCTTGGAAGATCAACATGGAGCGCCAGTACAAGGATCTGGCTCCCCTGGCCCTCGCCGCCTACCCGGTGAACACCCAGGAAGAGGCGGACAAGATGATCGCCAGCCTGCCCAGCGCCGACGCCATGGCCTGGGGCCAGCGGCTCTACGCCGACGACATGGCCAAGCAGGGCAAGCAGGCCTGGCTCTATCACTTCGTCTTCCACCCGCCCGGCCCGCCGAGCAATCCGGATCCAGGCCCGACGCACGCGTCCGAAATCGCCTATGTCTTCAACAACCTGGCCTTGCCGCATGAAATCCCGGACGCCTCCTCGCCCGAGCTGTCGGCCAAGGACCCGGCGGCGATCAAGCTGGCGGACCAGATGTCGAGCTATTGGGTGAACTTCGCCAAGACCGGCAACCCCAACGGACCCGGCCTGCCGAACTGGCCGTCGGTGAAGATGCTCACGCCGACCCAGTCGATGCTGCTCGACAAGACCCCCGCCAAGGGCGAGGCGCTGAGTCCGGAGAAGATCAAGCTGTTCCAGGCCGTCTACGACCGGGACGTCGTCATCCACTGATCCCGACCCGCCAGGGTCCGAACCAGACATGCAAAAGCGGCCGGGGGTTGCCCTCCGGCCGCTTTTTTTGGACAGCGGACGGGCGCGGGAGCGCCCCGCCCTATCTCATTCGTAGACGCCCAGGGTGAAACCGATCACGCGGGCGCAGAACACCACCACGATCCACAGCACGATGGAGCCGAGGCCAGCGATCTTGGCGGCCTGGGGCGGGCGACCGCCGTCCCATTGGCCGATGGTCTTCCAGGTGACGTGGTGGAAGATGGCCATGTTGATGCCCGCCACGCCGATCAGCACCATCTTTATGTAGAACCACGGGTCGCGCATGTAGACGTGGGCCTTGCTTACCCACAGCAGGGTGCCGCTGACGGCGGCCAGCAGGAACGCCCCCCACGTCCAGGTTAGGGTGTCGCGCGACAGGTCGGTGACCCGATCGGTGCTGGACGCCAGCCCCAGAAGCCGAAGGTCCATGATGGCCACGGTTCCGAACACGGTCGCGATGGCGATGACGTGGATGGTTTCCAGGGTGGGAAAGGCCCATGCGGAAGAGGCGACGAAATCGCCCACGGGGGACAGTTCGATCTTGTCCCAGAGAGGTTGAAAATCCATGGAATTACCTCAGGTCGGCACGTAGGCGATCCAACGGCCCAGGGCCATGATCACGAGCCAGAGAAGAATGAACAGGACGGAGACGACCTGGGCGACGATCCCACGGTGAGTAGCCGCGGCTTCCCAACTCACGATGTTCTTGGTCATCGAGGTCTGGATGCCGAGCGCGATCAGGGCGGCGATGGGGACAACCACCATCTTGGTCCAGAACGCCGGATTGGTCATGTCGCGGGGGGGCTCGCCGATGGCCAGGAGCCAGCCGGTGACGAAACAGACCAGCAGGCACCACCAGATCCAGGGGGCGAAGCGGTGCAGGGTCTGGGCCAGGGTGCGGCTCTTGCCGGCCACCATGAACACCCGCAGGGTGATCATGAGGATGGCGGTGATGATCATCGCCACCGCGAGAGTATGGATCGTTTGCAGGACGGGAATGGCATAGGGAGTCTTCGCGATCCCGTCGCTGTACCATTGCTTCTGCAGCCACAGTGCAAACGTCGGCAACGGCGTGGACGTCTGAATCCACTGGGAGAGCGCGACCATGTAGTCGGCGATGAATTGCATAACGAGGATATTCCTCCCTCAAGTTCTACGTTTATCGCGCGCGGGCACGGCCTTGCAGGTCCTGTATACCTATATACGTACCCCGAGGGGGGCTTCCCTCAGCGCAGGCGTTGGCCGCACGCGGTGCGTTCTTGCGTTGCCTGTATACAAACAGCGTGCGCACAGCGAAAGCCTCAGCTAGCATGGTTTCAGCGCCGCGTTCCCGGCCCGGGGGATTCCCCGGTTCCAGAGCGCGGCGCAACCGCGAAGCTCCATACAGGCCCCTCATCGCCACGGTGTTGCGGGTCGGTCATAGCTGAGCGGTTGTCGCATGCTAGGCTCCGTAGTGAGGCCGTCCTGGTGGGTTTCGGGGCTGCAAAAAAAATGAGATGGATCGCCGCTACGGCGGCGGTCGATCGCATATCAACGTCCCCACAGGGGATTATAACGGGAGGAAAATCTCAGGATGGAGCGGATATGGAAATGCGCCGCCGCCGCGGCGGCCGTCCTCATGGTGGCGCAGGGTGCAGCCCTCGCGGCTGACGCGCCCGCCAAGGCCAGCAAGGCGAAGGCGACTCACGCGGGATCGGTGTCCTTGGCCACGCTCGGCGGACACCCGAACCTCAACGGCGTGTGGCAGGTGATGAACACCGCGGATTGGGACCTGCGTCCCCATGATGCGGCGAACGCGCCGGCCGCGGCCGAGAAGCTGGGCGCCCTGGAAGCGGTGCCGCCGGGTCTGGGCGTGCTCGTCGGCGATACGGACATTCCGTACAAGGCCGAGGCCAAGGCCCAGTACGAGACCAACAGGAAGAGCGCGCCGAAGGCCGACCCCGAGGCCGCCTGCTATCTGCCGGGCATCCCGCGGGCGACCTATATCGACCACCCCTTCCAGATCGTGCAGGGGGCCGACGGCGACATGCTGATGGCCTACGAATACGCGTCGGCCAACCGCCTGATCAAGATGAAGAAGGTGGAAGTTCCGCCGATCGACACCTGGATGGGCACCTCTTACGGCCAGTGGGAAGGCAAGACCCTCAAGGTCACCACCCTGTCGCAAAACGGCATGAGCTGGCTGGACCGGGTGGGCGATTACCTGAGCCCCGACGCCACCGTGATCGAACGCTTCACGCTGAAGGATCACGACCACATCCAGTATGATGTGACGATCGACGACCCGACCACGTTCAGCAAGCCCTGGAAGATGTCGATGGTGCTCTACCGTCACGTCGAGCCCAACGCCCAGCTGCTGGACTTCCGCTGCGTGCCGTTCGCCGATCTTCTCGTCTACGGCGACCTGCTGAAGGACAAGCCGAACACGGATTCGGCTAAATGATCAGCGATGAAGATGCATCGCGCTGCAAACCACGTGGAAGGAGTAACGCTACTATGGGTATGAAGACTTTAGGCGTCGCTGCGGTCAGCGCTCTGCTGGCTCTCGGCGCTGCTGACGCGGCCTGGGCCCACCACTCGTTCGGCGCTGAGTTCGACCAGAACCAGCCCGTCAAGCTGGAAGGCACGGTCATCAAGTTCGAGTGGGTCAACCCCCACTCGTGGATCCACATCAACGCGCCGGACCCCAAGCAAGGCGGCAAGACCGTCGAGTGGAAGGTTGAGGGCGGCGCCCCGAGCGCCCTGCTCCGCCGCGGCTGGAACCGTAACTCGCTGCCGCCCGGCACGAAGATCATCGTCACGGCCTATCGCGCCCGTGAC
>JARLIP010000114.1 GCA_031291685.1 Caulobacteraceae bacterium
CCACCGCTTCGCGGTCCCCCTCCCCCAACGGGCTATGGCATCACACATCTGGGCGGGGTCCACAATTTTCCCTTCGCCCCTTGTGGGAGAAGGAGGGGGCCGGCCGCGGAGCGGACGGGAGGATGAGGGGTCGCGCCGGCCAGGGCGCCACATCCACATCCTGTTTCTGAACGCCCTCGCTCACCACGGCCTGAGAAACCCCTCATCCTCCCACGCGCAAGCGCGCGGGCCCCTCCTTCTCCCACAAGGGGCGAAGGGATTCTCGGGCGTCCCGCGAATGTGTGAATCCGGTAGCCCCCAACGGGGGAGGATCGCGTTCGGCGCTGACCTTGTTCTAATTCCTCCCCCGTTGGGGGAGGGGGACCATGCGAAGCATGGTGGAGGGGGTCCGCCGCCTATTCCCCAGCCCCCTTGGCGGTGGGGGCGCCGGACTGGCGGTAGATGGTTCCGCCCTTCATGACAAAGTCCACGTGCTCGAACTGGGCGGGGTCGGCCAGGGGATCGGCCTTGATGGCGACGATGTCGGCGAAGCGGCCGGGCTGGATCGAGCCGATCCTGTCGCTGGCGCCGATCAGGTCGGCGGCGTTGCGGGTGGCGGCGAACACCGCGTCCATGGGCGCCATGCCCTGGCCGATCATCAGGCCGAATTCCATGGCGTGGTCGCCGTCGCCCAGGTCCGTGCCATAGGCGATCTTGACCCCCGACCTCAGGGCCCGGGGCAGGTTCTGCTTGGGCAACAGATCGTTGGCCAGTTCCTTGGGCGCGGTGCCGGGGGTCAGCAGTTCGGGATGGTCCCGGGCGGTGGCGTAGAAGACCTCGAACACCGTCAGGGTCGGCACCAGATAGGTCCCGTGCGCCTTCATCAGGGCGAAGGTCTGGTCGGTGGCGAAGGAGCCGTGCTCCACCGAATCCACCCCGGCGCGGACCGCCGCCTCGATGGCCCCGGCGGGATAGATGTGGGCGGCGACCTTCATGCCCAGGCTGTGGGCGGTCTCCACGGCCACGCGCATCTCGTCGTCGGTCATCAGCTGCTGGCGCGGATCGTCGCCGGTGGAGGCGATGCCGCCGGAGGGCATGATCTTGATCAGGTTGGCGCCCCGGCGCTTGTGCTCGCGCACCCGGATGCGGGCCTGTTCGGGGCTGTCGACGATGCCGTTGTCCCAGCCGGGATGTTGCAGTTCCGGGTCCAGGCCGCTGTGGCTGTCCCCGTGGCCGGCGGTGGGGCCGAGGGGCTCCAGCGAGACCCACAGGCGCGGGCCGGGGATCTTACCCTCGTTGATGGCGTCGCGGACGGCCACGGTGTCATCGCCGCCGCCTACGTCCCGGGCGCTGGTGAAGCCCTGTTGCAGCATGGCCCGGCTATAGACCGCCCCGTCGAAGGCCCGGTCGATGGCCGTGTGGGTCAGGGCGTATTCGGTGGCGTTGGTCTTGCTGGGCAGGTTGGCGGCGATGTGCACATGGCAGTCGATAAAGCCCGGCAGCACCGTGGCGCCGGACAGGTCCACCACCTCGGCGCCGGCGGGAGTGACGAAACCGGGCTCGACGGCGGCGATGCGATCGTCATGCACCAGGATCGAGACCTGATGGCGGGGCTGGGCCGAAACCCCATCGATCAGGGTTCCGGCGTGGATCACCAGATCCTTGGCCCAGGCGCCGCTCGCCCCCAGACCGAAGGCCGCGCCCAGGACGGCGCCGACGGCCGTTCGGCCCAAGCGATTGCGAGTCTTCATTAAACGCTCCACGAACATCCCCGGCAAAGGCCAGAGCCCAGGCCTCATCTCAACACAGTCCGGGCCCGTGAGCTGAAAAATTTCAGCCCTGCCCCGTGGAGGGCGCCCGGCGGAGAAGTTGTCGGCGGCCGCGAACAGGGCTTGCGCGACGCCTCCCGGCCTGTCACGCGCCGGCCCTGAAATTTCAGCAAGGAGACACCCAGTGGCCTATCCCAACACCTTGATCTTCGTCGACCTGGCCTCGGACGATCCGTCGGCGGCGGGGCGCTTCTACGCCGAGGTGTTCGGCTGGCAGAACGACGCCCGGCCCGAGGGCCTCTATCACCGCATGGTGCCCGGCGGGCAGTTCCTGAAGAGCGATGGGACGCCCAGCGAGATCGGCAACCTGCACATGGGCATCTTCAAGGCCGCCAACGCCCGCCCCCACCCCGAGCCCGAGGGCGTCGAGCCCCGCACCCTGAGCACCGAGGGCCGCAAACCCCGGGTCTGGATCCTGATCAGCGACGACGACACCCCCGAGCGGATCCTGGGCGCGGCCGAGGAACGGGGCGCGACCATCCTGTGGCGCGATCACTATTGGGCCGAGTTCAACGGCTATAACCACGCCTTCCGCGACCCCTGGGGCAATGAGATCATACTGTGGGGCAAGGCCGGCCAAAACCCGCGGATCCCGGAGAGCTATACCCGCGAATAGAGAGCGGCGATCCCTTCTCCCCTTGTGGGAGAAGGAGGGGCCCGCGCGCTTGCGCGTGGGAGGTTGAGGGGTTTCTCAGGCCGGGGTGAGCGAGGGCGTTTAGAAGCAGGAAGTGGGTGTGGCGGCATTGCCGGCGCGACCCCTCATCCTCCCGTCCGCTACGCGGCCGGGCCCCTCCTTCTCCCACAAGGGGAGAAGGCAAGACTGCGGCCCCGCATCAAATTTACGGCGATGACGCGGGCCGAGGCGGGCTGTATGACGTTATCGCCCGATGACCGACCAAACGGACACCCAGCCGCCGAAGACCCAAGCCCCCCGGGCTCGCCCGCGTCGGCGTATCCGCGTCATCTTTGTGGGCGCGGTCACGGTGATCGTCGCGGCCAGTGCGGGGATCTATCTGCTGCGCCGGCAGATCGGGGCGGAACTGGCCCGGGAATACCTGAGTAGCCGGGGCGTGGAATCGGCCATCGCCATCCAGTCCCTGACCCTGCACGGCTTTTCCGGCCGCCTGCGCCTGGGGCCGGAAGCCGATCCCGACGCCGCCGCCGACCAGGTGGATGTGGACCTGACCATCGCCCCGCCGTGGTCGAGCCAGCCCTTCCAGGTGGTGGCGCACCGCATCCGTCTGGTGCGGCCCAGCCTGAAGATGGCCATCGGCCCGGACGGGGAGCTGTCCCTGGGCGGGCTCGACCGGCTGATCAAGGGCGCCAAGCCCTCGGCCAAGCCCACGCCCCTGCCGGATATCGTCATCGAGGACGGCCGGGCGCGGCTGGCCACCATGGTCGGGGATCTGGTGCTGCACGGGGGCGGCCAGATCGAGGGCGGCCAGCTTGTGACCCTGGACCTGAGGAGCGATCCGGCGAACCTGCGGGCCCTGGACTGGACCGCGCGAGTCGGCGAGGCGGCCCTGACCCTGCGCACCTCGGGCCGGGCCCTGCTGGCGGACCTGAACGCGCCGATCGAGCAACTGAACGGCCCCGGCGCGCGGCTGAGCAAGGCCAAGATCCGGCTGCATTTCTCCGGCGAGACCGCCGGCCAGACGGCCCTGTCCGCCCACGGACGATTGAGCGGCCAGGTCGCTGTCGGCGAAGCCGTCCTGGACGCTGGCTCGGCCAAGGGCGTCAGGGCGGCGCTCGACCTGCCCGACTTCCAGATCGCGTCCGGCCAGGCCGGCCTGTCCCTGCGCGGCGGCGGAGGCCTGGACGCCGGCGCCGCCAGCCTGACCCGGGCGGACCTGGGGCTGGGCGGGGCGAGCGCGCATCTGGATGTCGATCGCTTCGAGGCGAGCCAGGCCAATGGCCACTGGACCGGATCGGCGAACCTGACCGGATCGGCCAAGCTCACCACGGCCACCGCGCCCATGGAGAAAATGAATGTGCGCTGGAGCCAGGCCACAGCCGATTGGCGCGGAACGGCGCGCCTGGCCCCCGAGGGCCTGACCGCGCAGCTGTCCGGCAAGCTTGGCGCCCGGGGCGCCTTGCCCCCCGCCGACGCGACCCGGTTGGGGCAGGCCGCGTCCGGCGGCGATGCGGCCCTGGCCAAGGCGATCAGCGCCGCCCTGACGGATTTTCACCTGAGCGCCCCGAGCCTGAGCCTCGCCGCCACGCCGGGCGCCGCCCGCCTGACGCTTGGCGCGCCCCTGACGGCCACCACCGTCTCCGGCGCCAAGCTCAGCCTGGCCAGCCTGGGGCGCGGTCCCCTGGCCCAGATCGGCAAGGCCGGGGCAACGGGAGCCTTCGCCGCCAGCGCCAATGGCGGCGGCCTGCCCAGTCTCGATCTTCAAGCCGCCCGCTACACCCTGGCGAAGGGCGCCCTGGACGCGCAGGTGGCGGTGAAGGCGGCGCTGAGCCTGGGGCCGGTCAGGCAGGGTCGCCTGGACGCCAGCGGCCGGGTGCGCGCGGACTCAAGCGGCCTGAGGTTCGATCCCAGCGGCTGCGCCAGCCTTGGCGCCGACCGGCTGGAGTTGGGGACCAATAGCGTGGATGCGGCCTCGGGGCGGCTTTGCCCCGCGCGGACGGCGCCCCTGATCCAGACCGGCCCGAACGGCTGGCGGCTGAACGGCCGGTTCGAGGACGCCGGCGGCGCCTCGCCCGGGAACAAGGTGCGGGCCGAGCATGGCGCCGGGTCCATCGAGGCCGCCGGCGGCCCACGCCGACCGATGAGCGCGGCCCTCAGCCTGACCCGCGCCGATATCACGGACACGGAAAAATCTCTGCGCTTCAACCCGGTGCGCCTGAGCGGGCCGGTGAGCCTGGACAAGGACGTCTGGCGCGGACGGCTGGCCATCGTCACCCCCAAGGACCAGCCGGTGGGGATCGTCGAGCTGCGCCACGCCAACGCCACGGGAGAAGGTCAGGCGCTGATCTCGACGCCGGACCTGCGCTTCGCCAAGGGCGGACTGCAACCCATCGACCTGACCCCCCTGGCCGAGCCGATCCGCGCCGCCGAGGGCCAGGTGGCTTTCAACGGCGAGATCGGCTGGACCAAGCAGGGCTCCGCCAGCCGAGGAGAAGTTTCCACCGAGGGCCTGGACGTCGTCAGCGCCGCCGGGGCGGTGACCCGGATCAAGACCGACACGCACTTCACCAGCCTGATCCCCCTGGTTGCGGCGCCCGGTCAGGTGATCACGGCCCAGAAGCTGGATTCGGTGACGCCCCTGGAGGCGATCCGCATCGTCTTCGATCTCGACGCCGAGCGGTTCGGCATCCAGTCCGGTCGCCTCACGGCCGCCGGCGGCGAGATCAGCATCGAGCCGGTGCGGTTCCCCCTGGCCGCCGATCATACGGTCCATGGAGTGGTGGTGCTGTCGGGAGTCAATCTGGGGCAGATGATCGCCGCCTCCAACCTGGCGGACAAGGTGCGGCTGGACGCGGTGGTGGATGGCCGGCTGCCCTTCGAGATCGGGCCGGACGGCTTCAAGCTGATCAATGGCGGGCTGGTGGCCGTGCGCCCGGGGCGCCTGGAGATACAGCGGGAGGTGCTGACCGGGGTCGGCGCCCCGCCGCCCAACGCGATCCAGGACTTCGCCTATCAGGCCCTGGCCAACCTGGCCTTCGACACCCTGGAGGCCAAGGTCGAGACCCGGCCGGGCGGGCGGCTGGGCGTGGTCTTCCATATCAAGGGCCGTTATGATCCGGCGGTGGGCAAGGAGGCCTTTGTCGAACTGAGGAGCCTGGCCGACGGCTCGGCGTTCCAGAAGTCCATTCCCCTGCCCAAGGGCACGCCGATCGATCTAACCCTCGACACATCGCTCAACTTCACCCAGCTTCTGGGTGACTATCAGGCCGCCCTGGCCCTCGGCCGCGTGCAGATGCGCGCCCCCGCCCGTTCAGGCGCCGTTCAGCCCCCGCCACGCTAGATGACGATCAACAACAGGACGCTCAAGACCGTGAGGCCCATGACCCGAACCCGACCGACGATCCCCCTGGCGTCTCTGATCGCCGGGCTCGGCCTTTCGACCCTGATGCTCGGGGCCTGCACCCCCACCATCCGCGTCAAGGTTGATCCGATCACGATCAACGCCAAGCTCGACGCCGACGTGCGCATCCGCCTGGACAAGGAAGTCCAGAGCGCCATCGCCGACAACCCCAACCTGTTCTAGCCCTCGAAGGCCCGACATGACCCTGCGCAAGACCCTCCTGGCCGCCCTTGGCGCGGCCCTCCTCGCAACCGGCGCCCCCGCCGCCGGCTTCGCCCAGACCGCTGGCGACAAGGCCGCCGTGGACGCGGCCAAGGCCTCCGGCGTGGTCGGGGAACAGGCCGACGGCTATCTGGGTGTAGTCAGCGGCGGCGACGCGGCCCTGAAGGCCTCCGTGGCCGCCATCAACGAAGGCCGGGCCAAGGCCTATGCCGGAATCGCCGCCAAGACCGGCGTGACCGTGCAACAGGCCGGGGAAGCCACCGCCCTGCAGCTGATCAGCAAGCTGGCGCCCGGCCAATATTACAAGCCCGCCGGCGGAAGCTGGACCCGCAAATAGACGGCGGCGTCACGGATGGCCGGCCCCTCTCGCCCAAGGCGGAAAGGGCGCCATCCGTTTGGGGCCCAAGGTTGGGTCAGCGCTTATCAGAACCGGTGTAGATCTGGACCGAGAACAGGACCACGCCGAAGGTCACGAAGGCGCCGACCACCATCGACAGAAACAGGTTATCGAACGTCATTGGATTTCCTCCCCCCTCTTGTTCGAGGGCTTGTTTGAGGAATGAATCTTGATCGGGGCCGTGGGGCGGGCGGCTTAATCCAGATTAAGCGGGGCACTTGCTGATGCGGCGGCGCCCCCCTCCACCATGCTGCGCATGGTCCCCCTTCCCCGATGGGGGAGGAACTAGAAAGAGGTCAGCGCCGAACGCGATCCTCCCCCCTTGGGGGAGGGGGACCGCGAAGCGGTGGAGGGGGCTCTCCGGCCGGGAGGCAAAAACCCCGAAATCACCTGCCCGCGATTGACCTAGGTCAGAGCCGGCGGGACCCTGGCGGGCGACAAGTCCGTTCAGGAGCCCACGCATGAAACACGCCGTCATCGTCGCCCATCCCAATCCCGATAGTTTCAACCTGGCCATGGCCCACGCCTATGAGACGGCGGCCAAGGCTCTGGGGCATGAGGTGTTGATGCGGGATCTCTACAGCATCGGGTTCGACCCGCGGCTGGGCGCCGACGAGATTCCCGGTTCCACGGGATTTAATCCCCGTCCGGACGCCCAGGCCGAGCGGGCCATGCTGGCGGACGCCGATGTGTTCGTGTTCGTCTATCCGGTGTGGTTCAACACCCCGCCGGCGATCCTCAAGGGCTATCTGGAACGGGTGTTCGGGACGGGATTCGGCTTCAGCACCGGCGCCCAGGGCATGCAACCCCTGCTGAAGGGCAAGCTGATGGTCAGCCTGTCCAGCTCCGGCGCCCCCCAGGCCTGGATGAGCCAGACCGGCGCCTGGACGGCCCTGCGCAAGCTGTTCGACGAACATTTCGCCTCGGTCACCGGCCTGTCGGTGATCGAGCATCTGCATTTCGGCGAGATCGTCCCGGGGATCACCTCCGAGGCGGTCGGCGCCTGCCTGGATCAGGTGGGCGAGGCCGTCCGACGCAACTTCGGCCCACCCACGAACTGATCGGTCCAGACGCCCCCGCGGCGCGAAACGGAACCCCACCATGACCACGCGCAACTTCGACGCCCTGTTCGCGCCCAAGGCGATCGCCGTGATCGGCGCCAGCAACCATCCCCATTCGGTGGGGGCGGTCCTGGCCCGTAACATGTTCGCCGGGGGGTTCATGGGCCCGATCCTGGCGGTCAATCCGCATGAGACGGCGATCCAGTCCACCCTCAGCTACAACTCGGTGGCGGATCTGCCCCTGACCCCGGATCTGGCGGTGATCGCCACCCCGCCGGGGACCGTACCCGGCCTGATCGCCGAGCTGGGCGCCAAGGGATGCCGCGCGGCGGTGGTGGTCACGGCGGGCTTTGGCGAAGGCGGGGCAAAGGAGGGCGAGGCCCTGCGCGACGCCATGCTGGAGGCGGGCCGCCCCTATATGATGCGGATCGTCGGGCCCAACTGCCTGGGCTTCATGACCACGGGGGCGGGCATCAACGCCAGCTTCGCCCACCTGGCGCCCGCCAAGGGCGACATCGCCTTTCTGAGCCAGTCCGGGGCGGTGCTGACCTCGGTCCTGGATTGGGCCGCGGGCAAGGGGGTGGGCTTTTCCCACATCGTCTCCCTGGGCGACATGAGCGACGTCGATTTCGGCGACCTGCTGGACTATCTGGCCCAGGATCAGGCGACGCGGTCGATCCTGCTCTATGTCGAGAGCGTCAAGTCGGCGCGCAAGTTCATGACCGCGGCGCGGATCGCGGCCCGGGCCAAGCCGGTGATCGTGATCAAGTCCGGCCGCAGCGCCTCGGGCGCCAAGGCGGCCATGTCCCACACCGGGGCCATGGCCGGATCGGACGCGGTCTATGACGCGGTGTTCCGCCGGGCGGGCATGTTGCGGGTGACCGATCTTCGGGAGGTGTTCGAGGCCGCCGAGACCCTGAAAAGCCGCCTGACCGTACGCGGCGACCGGCTGGCCATCCTGACCAATGGCGGTGGCGTCGGGGTGCTGGCGGCGGACGCCCTGGAGGCCCGGGGCGGGCGTCTGGCGAGCCTGTCGCCGGATGTGATCGAGGCCCTGAACGCGGTGCTGCCGTCCAGCTGGTCGCACGGGGTTCCCGTGGACATCCTGGGGGACGCCAGCGGCGAGCGCTACACCAAGGCCATCACCGCCCTGCTGCACAACAAGGAGCAGGACGCCATACTGGTGATGAACTGTCCCACCGGCGTGGTGGAGCCCAATGAATCGGTGGAGGCGGTGATCGCCGCCGCGCCCCAGGCCTACGCCCCGCCGGTGATCACCTGCTGGCTGGGGGAGGCCACCGCATCGGCCGCCCGGGCCAAGCTGTCCGCCGCCGGCCTGCCGGCCTATGAGACCCCGGACGAGGCGGTGCGCGCCTTCATGCACCTGGTGGAATACCGGCGAAACCAGGACCTCTTGCTGGAAACCCCCGCCACCCACACCCTGATCGGCGAAGGGGGCCAGGCCGCCGCCCGCAAGGTGGTGGAGGCGACCCTGGCCGATGGCCGCAGCGTGCTCAGCGAGGCCGAGGCCAAGCAGGTCCTGGCGGCCTATGGGGTGCCGGTGGTGGAGACTCGCATCGCCACCAATCCCGCCGAGGCCGCCGCCCTGGCCCGGACCATGCCCAGCCCCGTGGCCATCAAGATCCTGTCCCCGGACATCACCCACAAGTCCGACGTGGGCGGGGTGCGCCTGAACCTGCGCACGCCGGACGAGGTGGAGGCCGCCGCCCGGGCGATGATCGAACAGGTGGCCTATCGTCTGCCGGACGCGCGGATCACCGGGGTCACGGTCCAGCCCATGGTCACCCGGCCCACGGCCCATGAACTGATCGTCGGCCTGATCGACGACGCCACCTTCGGGCCCGTGCTGCTGTTCGGCCAGGGGGGCACGGCGGTTGAGGTGATCGCCGACCGGGCGCTCGGCCTGCCGCCGCTGAACTCGGTCCTGGCCCGGGCGATGATCGACGCCACCCGGGTCTCGAAGCTGCTCAAGGGCTATCGCGACCGGCCGGCGGCCGATGTGGACGCCATAGCCGACGTTTTGCAACGCCTGTCCGACCTGGTCATAGACCTGCCCGAGGTGGTCGAGTTGGACATCAATCCCCTGCTGGCCGACGACAAGGGCGTCATCGCCCTGGACGCCAGGATCGTGGTGCGCAAGGCGCCGGCCAATGGCGACCAACGGCTGGCGATCCGCCCCTATCCCGCCAATCTGGAACAGAGCCTGGTCCTGCCCAAGGGCCGCACGGTGAAGCTGCGGCCGGTGCGGCCGCAGGACGAGCCGGGCATTGTCGATTTGATCGCCCGTAGCGCGCCGGAGGATGTGCGCATGCGCTTCTTCAGCGTGCTGAAGACCCTGCCCCACCAGATGGCCGCCCGGCTGTCCCAGATCGACTATGATCGGGAGATGGCCTTCGCCGCCGTGGACAAGGAAGGGGACGCCGAGGCCATTGTCGGCGTGGTCCGCATCTTCGGCGATCCAGACCGCGCCAACGCCGAATACGCGATCATGGTCCGCAGCGACTGGAAGGGCGAGGGCCTGGGCTATCGTCTGCTGGCCGAGATGCTGACCTATGCCCGCAAGGCCGGCTATGCCCAGGTCTGGGGCGAGGTGCTGAGTGAGAACACCCGCATGTTGACCATGGCCCGGGATCTGGGCGGCGCCATCAACTGCCCGCAACCCAGCCAACGCACGGTGCGGGTGGAGTTCGACCTGACCAAGGCGGCCGCAACAGCCTAAGCGGCCCTTACTCCCGGCTCAGGCGTCCCAGGGTGCGGCGCACGGTCAGGCCAAGAAAGACCGCCCGGCCGTCCATGATCAGATAGCCGTCGTTGTCCTCGCGGAACTCCAGCACCAGGCGATTGGGGGCGACCTCGGCGGCGACGCCGATGGGCCGGTAGAAGATGAGCCGCACCCGGTTGCTGACGATGCGGCCTTGGACGCGGCCCTCACCCTTGGAATCGTGGCCGGCGAGGCGATCGCCCTCGAATTGCACCGCCCAGTGCCTGTGCACCGTCTTGCCATTGTCGAAGTGGGCGCTCTGGTCGAGATAGAGGGCGTCCTCGCCGATCGACCATTCCCCGAAAAACTCCACCCTGAAGGTCCGCACCAGGCGGCCGGTCAGCCCCGTCACCCGGGCGTGGCCGGCAAGGCGTCCCACGAAGAACGCTGTCAGATTGGGCGGTAGCCCCTCCATCAATTTCCCCCGCCGAAACCGGTTAGTCCCGCTGCAGCAAAGCTCGCGTGCGACCGACCACCAGGCCGAAAAACATCGCCCGCCCATCCATCATCAAGGCGCCGCCATGTTCTTGTGTATACAGCATGACCAGCCGATTGGACGCAAACTCGGTGGCGGTGGACAGGGGGCGATCGAAGATCACCCGCACCTTGTCGCCGACAACACGGCCACGGATTCGCCCGTCACGCTTGGAATCATAACCGAGCAGGTCGCCCCGCTCGTCAAACTGGATCGCCCAATAGCGTGTGGCGATGCGACCGTCGGGATGCTCGACCCTCTGATCCAGATGCAGGGCGTCCTCACCGATCGACCATTGGCCACGGAACTCCAACTGGAAGGTGCGCCGCCGCCGGCCCGTCAGGCCCAGCACCTCGGCCTCGCCAGACAGGCGTCCAAGAAAGAAAGACCTAAGATCCGGCGGCGTCCGCGGCATCCTCCCCCCAGGGCGAGCAAGCCACAGATGGGCTTGCGTAATTCTACCACAATTCGTTTTTGGCCCATTAGCGACTCAAGGTCGCAGTGACGTCGGGGCGCGCTTGCGATGGCTGAACGGCGATCCTAGAACGGATCGGACGGGCGCGGCCAGGAGCCTCGCCACGCTGAACACCGGGCGAAACACAAGGGAAGATGGCGCGATGGAACATCGGGTGATGGTCGAGATCACGGACGGGGTGGCGGATGTGCGCCTAGTCCGCGCCGACAAGATGAACGCCCTGGACAACGCCATGTTCTCGGCCCTGATCGAGACCGGCGAGGCGTTGAAGGCCAACAAGGCGGTGCGGGCGGTGGTGCTGTCCGGCGAAGGCCGCGCCTTCTGCGCCGGTCTGGACGCCAGCAACTTCGGCAAGATGGCCGAGGGCGGCGGCGGGTCGGGCAACGGGGGCGAAACCGCCCTGGGCGAGCGCAGCCACGGGGTCGCCAACCGGGCGCAATATGCGGTCTGGGTCTGGCGAGACATCCCGGTCCCGGTGATCGCGGCGGTGCACGGGGTGGCCTTTGGCGGCGGCTTCCAGCTGATGCTGGGGGCGGACATGCGCTATGTGGCCCCGGACACGAAGCTGTCGATCATGGAGATCAAGTGGGGCCTGGTGCCGGACATGGCCGGCACCCAGTTGATGCGCCATCTGGTGCGCGAGGATATCGTCCGTGAGCTGACCTATACCGGGCGCATCTTCTCCGGAACCGAGGCCGCCCGGATCGGCTTCGCCACCCGGGTCTGCGACGATCCCCGCGCCGAGGCCCTGGCCGTGGCCCGGGACATCGCGGGCAAGAGCCCCGACGCCATCCGCGCGGCCAAACGCATCTATAACGCCGCCCCCTATCGCACCGTGGCCGAGGGCCTGATCGACGAGTCTGTCGAACAGACCAAACTGATCGGCTCGCCCAACCAGGTCGAGTCGGTGATGGCCAATCTGCAAAAGCGCGCGGCGGTGTTCAACGACTGAATAGACTATCCGGCCCGCCACCGCGACGGCAGGGTCGGATAGCCCGCCATCTCCAAGAATTACGCAAACTTAATCCGGCCGGCGCCCGGCTGAGTAGACGAAACCACCGCCCTGTCGTATCCCGGCTGCAACCTTCGCTGCGACCCTATCGCAGCGGCCATGCCTCAAGGATACGCCCATGCAACGCACCGCGCTGACCGCGCTGGCCTCGATTCTGCTGCTGAGCGCCGCCCCAGCCCTCGCCGACAATGGCGCGGACAAGGCCGGCGCTCCCGCCGCCAGCAACGACAAGAAGGACAGCCAGGACGACAAGATCGACGCCGCCACCGCCCGTCCGCCGATCGAGGAGACCGCCTCCGCCACCAGCCACAGCATCAATGTCCGCGGCTCCAGCCTGAACTACAAGGCCACCGCCGGCACCCTGACCATCCGCGACGACGACGGCAAGCCGACCGCCAGCGTGTTCTACGTGGCCTATACCCAGGACGGCGCCAAGGGCGGGGCGACCCACCGGCCGGTGACCTTCCTCTATAACGGGGGACCGGGTTCATCGAGCATCTGGCTGCACATGGGCTCCATCGGCCCCATGCGCATGCGCACCGCCAGCCCCACGGCCACGGGTCCCGCGCCCTATACCTTCGCCCCCAATGACGACACCCTGCTGGACAAGACCGATCTGGTCTTCATCGACGCCATCGGCACCGGCTATTCGCGCCCCCTGGGCAAGACCGAGGGCAAGGCCTTCTGGGGCGTCGATCAGGACGCCGACGCCTTCGCCAAGGCCATCACCCGCTACATCAGCCTGAACGGCCGAGGCAATTCGCCCAAGTTCCTGTTCGGCGAGTCCTACGGCACCACCCGCTCGGCGGCGCTCGCCTATCTGCTGCACCAGCGTGGCGTGGACCTGAACGGGGTGATCCTGTTGTCGTCCTGGCTTAACACCGTGGTCGAGGACCCAGGTTTTGATCTGAACTATGTGGAATACCTGCCGACCTATGCGGCCACGGCCTGGTATCACAACAAGCTGGCCAACAAGCCCGCCGACCTTCCGGCCTATCTGGCCGAGGTGCGCGCCTTCGCCCAGGGTCCCTATGCCGAGGCCCTGTTCAAGGGCCAGGACATCAGCCCAACCGAGTTCGACGCCATCGCTCAGAAACTGTCGGCCTATACCGGCCTGTCGGTGGATTACGTCAAGCGCGCCAAGCTGCGGGTCAATCTGGACCGGTTCCGCAAGGAGCTGCTGCGCGACCAGGGCCGCATCATCGGCCGATACGACTCCCGCTTCCTGGGCTCGGATGAGGACACCGCCGGCGAGGCGCCCGGCTACGATCCCTCCGACACCGGCATCGCCGGCGCCTTCATCGCCGCGGCGGGGGACTACATCACCAACGAGCTGAAATATAAGACGAACATGGAATACCGCCCCGAATACTACAAGGTCGGGGAGACCTGGGACTTCCACCACGCCATCATCAATGGCGGCGGCCAGAAGAGCAACGAGGCTGCGGTGGCCCTGGACCTTGCCCAGACCCTGCGGGAAAACCCGCACATGAAGGTGCTGTCCCTGAACGGCTGGTACGACCTAGCCACTCCATTCTTCGAGACCGAGTACGACCTGAACCACATGCTGCTGGACCCGGCGGCCAGGACCAACCTGTCCTTCGCCTACTATCCCTCCGGCCACATGGTCTATCTGAACCCCGACGCCCTGAAGTCCCTGCGAGTGGACGTGTCCCACTTCATCGACACCGCCGCCCCGCAATAGGGGGAGCCTCGCCATCGTGAAACGTCCGATCCTCGCGATGGCGAGCCTCTGGCTGGCGGCGGCGGCTCCGGCCTGGGCTCAACAGACGGCGCCCCAGACACAGCGGCTGACCGTCTGGGCCTGGGAGCGACCGGAGGATCTGCGGTTTCTCGGATCTGAGGCGGACATCGCCGTGCAGACCGGCTTCATCCAGCTGTCCGGCCGTCAACTGACGGCTCGAGGGCGCAGGTTTCCTTTGCTGGCCCGCCCGGAGCAGGTGACCACCGCCCTGGTGCATGTGCAGATCGATCGGCGAACATCCCTTGTCTGGACGCCGGACCTTCGCCGACAGACCGCCCGCGCCGTGCTGGCCTATGCCCTGGCCCGGCCGGTCAGCCTGGTGCAGGTCGATTTCGAGGTGCGGGCGTCCGAGCGCGCCATCTTGCTGGATTTACTGAAGGATGTCCGCGCCGGACTGCCCCCGGCGACGCACCTGTCGATGACCGCCCTGGCGTCCTGGTGCGACACCGACCGATGGCTGGCCGAGGCCCCCGTGGACGAAATCGCTCCCATGCTGTTTCGCATGGGCCACGCTGGCGACTCGCTTAGAACGCGACTGGCCGAAGGCGGGGATTTCGGCGATTCTGTCTGCCGGACAGCGCTTGCCGTCTCGGTGGATGCGCCCATTCCGCGCGCGCCAACGGGACGTCATATCTACATCTTCAGTCCACGGAGTTGGACGCCAGCCGACTACGCGCTGGTTCGCGAAAGGATAGTGGCATGGCCGGCAAAGGACGGGCCCTCACCGTCGCCCTCATCGCCCTGACAGCCGCGGGGCTCGGTTCAGGGTTGGGCATATCCGCCGCTCGGGCCTCCGGGCCGGGAATCCTCGCGCCCTGGTATCTGGATCAGTTCGGCGGCGACGCCGCTGACCAGCAGAGGCTCGCTCAAGGCCAGCTTGGTATTGTGATGGCGCGCTCGCCGCGGCCACGGCAACTCGTCGCCTGGCGCCTGTTGCACGGGTTGAAGGTGGGGGCGGCCAATACCGCGGATCTGGCCCTGCCCTGCTGCGATCCGCCGCCCCGCCCCACGGATCCAAATGCGCCGCCGACCGGAGTCGAGGCCTGGATGGCCGCGCGCCAGGCGATTCCAAACGCGCCGAGCCTGGCTGGCGAACCACGGATGGAGCGGGAGGGCCCCAACTACACCTTCATTCCCACCTGTTTTCCGGACGCTTTCGATACGGCCGCCGCCACCCTGAAGGACCGGGCCGCCGTCCATGGAGCGACATCACCGGAGGTCGCGGCCTGGCTGGCGACCCAGGATGCGGTGTTTCGCGCCTGCCACGACACCGGCGTGACCCCGCCGCCCCTGGCCGCCAACGCGCCGACCTGGCTGAAGGTCGACCGCGCCTATCAGGAGGCGGCGCTGGCCCTCTATGACGGTCGGACGGCGGAGGCTGCGACGCGGTTCGCCGCCATTGGGCGGGACAAGACCTCGCCCTGGCGGTCCAGCGGACTCTACCTGCAGGCCCGGGCCCTGGAGCGCGGAGCGTTGAACCAACCCAGCCCGGCCGCCTTCGCCGCGGCGCGCAAGGCGATCGACGCCCTGGCGGCCGCCCCGACGGGGACCCTCGGACAGGATCGCGTGGGCGATATGCGCCGTATCCTGGCCTATCGGGACCAACCCAACCGGCTGCTGGCCGAGCTTGATCGGCAGCTGAATCAGGTCGAACCCGTTCCTGAGATGGCGGTGGCTTTCCGGGACTACGCCAATCTGTCCGACAGGGCCGACCCCAGGCCCGACGCCATTGATTGGATGAACACCCAGGCCACGGCTCCGGGCGATGGGATCGCCTCGGCCAGAACCCGCGCCCAGGCGCGGTGGAGCGCCACCCACGATCCGGCCTGGCTGATCGCGGCCCTTGGCCTGCTTGATCCGGGCGATCCCACGGCGGGCGATCTGATCGCCAAGGCCGACGCCATGACCGCGTCTGGACCCGCTGGACTGAGCCTGCGCTATCACACCATCCGGCTGACCCTCAGCTCGGCCAATCCGGCCCTGAGCCGTGATCGGTTGGACGCCATTCTGGCGCGCGATGACCTGACGGTCAGCGACCGCAATATCTTCACAGCGCAGAGGGCGCAGGTGGCCAAGGACCTGCCCGAATTCGCGAGGCTGGCCCTGCGCCGCCGGCTGTGCGCGGAAGACGGCTGCCCGCGTGACCGCTGGGACGGCGACGACTATCAACCCCGGGGCGTCTATGACGGCGAACTCAACAAGGGCTCGGTCGGCTTGGGCGAAGACGCCCGGGCGGTGATCGACCGTCTGCCCCTGCGTGAGCGCATGGCCCTGTCGCGCGAGGCCGTCCTGCCCGCGAAACTTAGGCTGGATATCGCCCTGACCTCCTATGCCCGGGCCGTGGCTTTGCAAGACAACGCCGCCATCGACACCCTGGCCCGGGATCTGCAACCCCTGCTTCCCCAGTTGGCGACGGACTGGAAGGCGATACCCGCCACCCCATCCGGCGCCGATAAGCGCTTCGCCGAATTTCAGATCCTGGCCAAGATTCCTGGGCTGAGGTTCGATCTGGTGGACTACACCCGACCCGAAGGCTCGGTGGCCGAGTTTCAGGACTACTGGACCAACTGGGCTCTGCTGCCCGCCGGCCAGGCGGACGCCGACGCTCGGCCGGCGCCCTTGGCCGCCTATCAGCAAGGCGGAACCGGCGTTGAGCCCACCGCCCCCGACGAACGCACGGATCTGACCTGTCTTGGGGAATGCGGACGGGGCGCCGCGCCCCTGCGGCTTCCCGACTTCGCCGCCGCCGCTCAGCCGCGGGCCGTGGCGGAGCGCGCCCGGCTCTATCGTCCCAAGCCGTCCTGGGAATTCTCGCCGCCGGCCAAGCCGGCGCCGCCACCCGCCGGCGCCACCTTCGTCTGGGATGAAATGCTGACCTACGCCCAGAGCCATCCGAAGGATCCCCGCGTTCCGGAGACCCTATACTGGCTGGTGCACGTGGGGCGCTTCGGCGGCAGCCACGACCACTCCGGCCGCCGGGCGTTCAAGCTGCTGCATCAACGCTATGGCGAAACCAGCTGGGCGAAGAAGACGCCCTATTTCTATGACTGAGCGGAAGCTGAGGCGGCCCGGGTGGCCTTGAGGTCGCGCAGCAGCATCCACTCGCGCAGGCGCCTAGGCAGGATGAGCAGCAGGCGGACCATGCGGCTGATGTTCGGCGGGAACAGATAGTTGGCCTTTTCCTTGCGCAAGGCGAACAGGATGTGATCGACGGCGGCGTCCTCGGAAATCTCCATGGGGGTGGGCATGCCGTCGTTGCGGGTGACGGCCGTGGACACGAAGCCGGGATAGACGGTGACGAAGCGGATGTTTTCGCCGGCGAACTCGATGCGGCAGGTGTCGATCAGCATCCGCGCGGCGCTCTTGGCCGCCGAATAGGGCCCCTGGAGAGGCACTCCGAACAAGCCGGCCAGGGAATTGGTGTGGGCCACCACCCCGCCGCCCTGCCGGCGCATCTGATGCAGCACCGGGAACAGGTAGTTGACCACCACGTCGTAGTTGGAGCGCATATAGGCCTTCACCTCGGACACGCCGATGGTCCGCAGGTCCAGGGCGGGCGCCCCGCCCGCATTGAGCATCACCATGTCGATGCGCCCGAAAGCCGCCACGGTGTCGGCGACCACCTGGGCGGCGGCGGCCTCGTCCGTGGCGTCGGCGGCCAGGGCCAGGCACTGTCCGCCCTTGGCGGCGATCTCGGCCTTGAGGCTGTCGAGCAGCTCCTGGCGGCGGGCGGTGACCGCCACCTTCGCGCCCATGGCCGCCAGCCTTTGCGCCAAGATCCGGCCCATCCCCGAGGAAGCCCCCACGATCAGCACAACCTTGTCGTCAAACGTCATCGCCTCGCCCCCCTGCTCACTCAAGAACAGTAGCGATAACTATCGTATAGCGACGCGCCGATCAAGGCCGATCACGGCGCCATGGGAGGCGGACACGCCCCTCAGAGCGAGCGGGCGATCAGCACCTTCATGATCTCGTTGGCGCCGCCATAGATGCGCTGGACGCGGGCGTCGCGGTACATCTGGCCGATGGGATATTCGGCCATATAACCGAAGCCTCCATGCAGCTGCAGGCACTCATCGACGATCTTGCACTGCAGGTCGGTGACCCAGTACTTGGCCATGGAGACGGTGGCCGCGTCCAGGGCGCCGCGCAGGTGCAACTCGGTGCAGTGGTTGACGAACACCTTGGCGATGGTCGCCTCGGTCTTGCACTCGGCCAGCTTGAACTGGGTGTTCTGGAAATCGATGATCCGCTTGCCGAAGGCCTTGCGTTCCTTGACGTAGTCGATGGTCACGGCAAGGGCCCGCTCAATCATGGCCATGCCCTGCCAGGCGATGATCAGCCGCTCCTGGGGCAGCTTCTCCATCAGCTGGATGAAGCCGCGGCCTTCCTCGTGGCCCAGGAGGTTGGCGGTGGGCACGCGCACGTCGTTGAAGAACAGCTCGGAGGTGTCCGCCGCCTCCTGGCCGACCTTGTCCAGGTTGCGGCCGCGCTCAAAGCCCGGGGCGTCGTCGGTCTCGACGAAGACCAGGGAGGTGCCCTTGGCGCCCAGGTTGGGATCGGTCTTGCAGACCACGCAGATCAGGTTGGCGGTCTGGCCATTGGTGATGAAGGTCTTCTGGCCATTGATGAGGTAGTGGTTGCCGTCCTTCTTGGCCGTGGTGCGGATGCCCTGAAGGTCGGAGCCGGCGCCCGGCTCGGTCATGGCGATGGCGGTGACCAGCTCGCCGGTGGCGATCCTGGGCAACCAACGCTGCTTCTGCTCCTCGGAGCCATAGGCCTCGATATAGGGGGCGACGATGGCGTTATGCAGGGTGATGCCGAAGCCCTCGACGCCCTTGAGGCCCATCTGCTCCATGATCACGATCTCATGGCGAAAATCCCCGCCGGCGCCGCCATAGGCCTCGGGCATGGACACCCCCAGAAGACCCGCCTCGCCGGACTTGAACCACATGTCGCGGTCGACCACGCCGTTCTCGCGCCAGCGCTTGCACTGGTCGGGGCCGGCGTGCTGATCGAAGAAGCGACTGACCGCGTCCTCGAAGATGTTGAGTTCTTCCTCGGCCATGAAGGCCGGCTTTTCGACTTGCAGGACGCCCATGGCTGATCTCCCGGCGGGTTTGGATGTTTCCGCCGGTTTGGCACAAGGCATGCGTCGCTGAAAGACTGACCCAACGGCGCCCGGGCGCCGTGCCGCACCCGCAAAAAAACCATTGGGGCGCCGTAGGGGACGGTAGTCTATGCAAACCCACCGGCGCCGACGTGAGCGCCACCAAGAAGCGCCACCGAGACCGGGGCAGGCAGAGGAACCGACCATGACGGAAGCTTGGATTATCGACACGGCCCGCACACCCCGTGGCGTGGGCAAGGTGGGCAAGGGCGCCCTGTCCGACGTCCATCCCCAGCGGATCCTGTCCACGGTGCTGAAAGCCCTGGCGGAGCGCAACAACCTCAACACCGCCGAGATCGACGACGTGATCGCCGGCTGCGGCACCCAATACGGCAAGCAGGGCTCGTGCATCGCGCGGATGGCCGCCCTGGACGCTGGGTTCGACAACAAGGCCGGCGGCTTTTCCCTGGACCGCTTCTGCGGCTCGGGCATGACCGCGGTGAGCCTCGCGGCCATGGGCGTGATGTCCGGCGCCCAGGACCTGGTGATCGCCGGCGGCGTGGAATCCATGTCCTATGGCTCCACCCTGCCCCGCCCGGCCGGCATGGTCGGCACGGTGGACGGGGGCAACGCCCATCTGCGCGCCATCCACCCCCAGCCTCACCAGGGCGTCTGCGGCGACCTGATCGCCACCCTGGAAGGCATCACCCGGGAGGACGTGGACCAGCTGGCCTTCGAGAGCCAGCAACGCGCGGCCCACGCCCTGGCCAATGGCCATTTCAGCAAGAGCCTGGTGACGGTCTATAAGGACGACGGCAGCGTGGCCCTGGAGAACGAGGAATATCCCCGGCCGCAGACCACGCTTGAGGGCCTGGCGGCCCTGAAGCCGGCCTTCCAGGCCATGTATGACTATCCCCTCGACGAGGAGGGCCTGACCTACAAGAAGCTGGTGGAAGCGGCCTATCCCGGCGTGAAGATCAACCACGTGCACCACGCGGGCAATTCCTCCGGCGTGGTCGATGGCGCCGGCGCCGTGGTCATCGCCTCCCCGGAATACGCCAAGGCCCATGGCCTGAAGCCCCGGGCCCGCATTCGCGCCGTCGCCGCCATCGGCGACTCGCCGGAGCTGATGCTGAACGCCCCGGTTCCCGCCGCCCGCAAGGCCCTGGCCAAGGCCGGCATGAACCTGAAGGACATCGATCTGTTCGAGATCAACGAGGCCTTCGCCGTGGTTCCGATCAAGTTCATGCGCGACCTGGGCATCGATCCGTCCATCGTCAACGTCAATGGCGGCGCTATCGCGCTGGGTCATCCCATCGGGGCCACCGGGGCGATCATCGTCGGCGCCCTGCTGGACGAGCTGGAGCGCCGGGACCTGAACCTGGGCCTGGCCACCCTGTGCGCCGCCGGCGGCATGGCCCCGGCCGTGATCATCGAGCGTATGTAAGTCAGACCCATCCGCCTCTTCTCCGGGCTTGATGGGGAAGAGGCGGACCACGAGCGTAACCGACCATGAGCGACGATCTCGACACCCAGGCCCACACCCTACTGGAGACAGCGGCCAAGCCGGTTCGCCGGGTTCGCCCGCGCCTGGCCCGGCAGCTGGCCGAGGGCCAGGACCTGGAGGTCGAGACGCCCCACGGCCCGGTGATGGCCTGGCGGCTGGGTGTCGGCCCCGCCACCCTGCTGGTCCATGGCTGGGAGGACGACAACGCCCTCTGGAGCCCGCTGATCGACGAATGCGCCCAGATCGGGCGGGCGGTGGTGGCCCTGGACCTGCCCGGCCACGGCTATTCCCTCAGCGAGGCCCACAGTCCGGACGCCGCCGCCGATGCGATCATCGCCGTGGCCAAGGCCCTGGGCCCCATCGACACCCTTGTGGCCCATTCCTTCGGCTGCCCGGCCAGCATCCTGGCCCTGTCCAGGGGCCTTCAGGTCGATCGCGCGGTGATGATCGCCTCTCCGGCCCCGCGCACGGGCGATCAGAACTGGTTCGGAGAGCGCTGGCGCCAACGCCAGCTCGGCCGTGGCTGGGAGCCCGAGGTGATCGACCGCGCCGCCGAGATCATGCGCGCACGCCTCGGCTCGACCGCCTTCCCCCACGCCGAGGCCGAGGCGGCGATCTCCGGCATGACCGCCCGGGCCCTGATCATCCATTCCATGGACGACGAGCAGTGCCCGGTGGGCAACAGCCAGGCCATGGCCGCCCAGTGGCGCGGCGCTGAACTGGCGCTGGTGGACGGACTGGGCCACCGGCTGGTGGCCCAGGACCCGGCGGTGATCGAGCGGGTGATGGGGTTCCTGGAAGACTTCGGCTAAGGGGCCGGCGGCGAGCCCCCTCCACCGCTTCGCATGGTGGAGGGGGCCCCGCCGGCCTCAGACCACCGCGTCGCCGTTGAGGAAGGCCTGGGCGAAGGCGCAGTGCAGGGCCACGCCCTTGGCCATCACCTCTTCGCTCAGCACCATGCGGTTGGAATGCAGGGCGCAGCAGGTGCGAAAGTCCCCGCCCTCCGGCGTCGCGCCAAGGAAGGCCATGGCGCCGGGGATCTTTTGCAGCACATAGGCGAAGTCCTCGGCCCCCATCATCGGGGTGGGCATGGTGCGCCAGGCCTCGGCGCCGAACACCGCCTGCACCGTCTGTTCGGCCAGGGCGACGATGCGCCCATCGCAGACCGTGACGGGAAAGCCCCGGTCGATCTCGGTCTCGCCCACCAGGCCGTGGGCGGCGGCCACGTGCTCCACCACCCGGCGAATGCCCTCGTGCACGGTCTCGCGGGTGGCTTCGGACAGGGTGCGGATGGTGCCCAGCATCAGGGCCGATTCCGGGATCACGTTGAAGGTGGTGCCGGACTCGATCTTGGCGATGGTCAGGACCGCCGGGTCATAGACCGAGATCCTGCGGGTGATCAGGCTTTGCAGGGCGGTGACGATCTCGCAGGCCACGGGGATCGGGTCGCGGGCGTCGTGGGGCATGGCCGCGTGGCCGCCGGCGCCGCGCACGGTGATCCGCACCTGGTCGGCGGAGGCCAGGAGCGGGCCGGTGCGGCTGGCGAAGGTTCCATTGGGCAGGTTGGGGGTGATGTGCAGGGCGAAGGCGGCGTCGGGGCGGGGATCGTCCAGAAGGCCGTCCTCCATCATGAACCGGGCCCCGTGCCAGCCCTCTTCCCCCGGCTGGAACATGAACACCACCGTGCCGGCCAGGCGTTCGCGCTCGGCGCACAGGGCCTTGGCCGCCCCCACCAGCATGGCCACGTGGGTGTCGTGACCGCAGGCGTGCATGGCGCCGTCATTGCGCGAGCGGAACGCCAGGCCGGTGTCCTCCTCCAGCGGCAGGGCGTCCATGTCCCCGCGCAACAGCACCGTGCGGGCGTTGGTCGAGCCGCGTAGGATGGCGATCAGGCCGGTGGTCGAAGGGCCCTCGCGGAACTCCAGCGGCAGGCCGGCCAGGGCCGCCTTGATCTTTTCGGTGGTGCGCGGGCAGTCGAGGCCCAGTTCCGGGTCCTCGTGGATCGCCCGGCGCAGGGCGATGGTGTCGGCCAGCAGGGCCTCGCCGGCGCCGGTCCAGATTTCACGGTCGATCACGGCGGCTTTGGTCGGGGCGTTCATGGGGGCTCCTGGGAATGAAGAGGCGGGCGGGCTCAGCGGCCGGTGAAGGCGGGGGCTCGTTTTTCGACGAAGTGGGCGACGCCCTCCTTGAAGTCCTCGGAGGCGAAGCTGGCGGCCATGTCGGCGTTGGCCACATCGATAGCCTCCGCCAAGGTCTGGGACAGGGCGTTCCAGATCTCGCGCTTCATCTCGCGCAGGGACCGGGGAGAAACCTCGCTGGCCAGCATTGTCGCATAGGCCATGACCTCGGCCTCGAAATCCGTATGCGGAATCACCCGGTTGACCAGGCCCATCTCCTTGGCCTCCGCGGCGCTGACCCGGCGGGCGGAATAGAGCAGGTCCGCCGCATGGGCCATGCCCACCAGGCGGGGCAACAGCCAGCTGCACCCATGCTCGGCGATCAGGCCCCGGCGGGCGAAGGCGGTGCTGAACACCGCCGCGTCCGAGGCGAAGCGCATGTCGGCGAACAGGGTCAGCACCAGGCCCAGCCCCACGCAAGGGCCGTTGATGGCGGCGATGATCGGCTTGGGCACCGAGGGGAAATAGGAATTGGTCTTCTGGAAATCCGGCGAGGCGTCCGGATCGAAAGGCGCGTCGGGGGTGGTCGCCGCCCGGGTCTCGCCCCCCTGGATGGTCTGCAGGTTCTGCATGTCGGCGCCGGCGCAGAAGCCGCGTCCGGCGCCGGTCAGCACGATCACCCGCACCGCCGTATCGTCGCTGGCCGCCCGCATGGCCGCCTTGACCTCCCGGTGCATGACCCCGGTCCAGGCATTGAGCCGGTCCGGGCGATTGAGGGTGATCACCGCCACCCCGTCCTGGGTCCGGTAGAGGATTTCCTGGTAGCTCATCGGGGGCCGCTCCCTGCGCCTGGCTCTGTGGGTCAGTCTTTTTTGCGAGCCTAGCCCAAGGCCGGCGCGACGGGGCGAAAAACTTGGCCCGCTTCGCCTAGATCACCCCCGCCGCGCCCAGGCGCGCCACTTCGTCCGCGTCCAGGCCCAGGAGGCCCTGGAGGATCTCGGTATTGTGCTCGCCGACGGTCTGGGGGGCGATGGAGCGGATGGCGCCGGGGGTGTCGGACAGCTTGGGGAAGACGTTCTGCATCTTCAGGCCTTCCCAGCGGGGATGGGGCACATCGACAATGGCCTGGCGGGCGGCGAAGTGGAGGTCCTGCAACATGTCCGGCGCCTTGTAGATCTTGCCGGCCGGGATGCTGTGCTCGATCATCAAGGCCTCGAGGGCGTCGATGGTCAGGGTCTTGGTCCACTCGTTGATCAGATAGTCGAGCTCGATCTGGTTGCGCCCCCGGGAGACGTGATCCACATAGCGCGGATCATCCGCCAGCTCCGGGCGGCCCATGGCCTGGCACAGGCGGCGGAAGATGCCGTCCTGATTGGCCCCGATCAGATATTCGCCGTCCAGGCAGCGATAGACGTTGGACGGCGCGATCCCCGGCAGGAACGAGCCCGAACGCCCGCGCACCACCCCGGCCACGGCGTATTCGGCCACCAGGCTCTCCATCACCTGCAACACCGACTCATAGAGGGCCGCGTCGACCACCTGGCCCACGCCCGTGCGCTCGCGATTGTGCAGGGCCGCCAGCACCCCCAGGCAGCCATAGGTCGCCGTCAGGCTGTCGCCGATGGAGACCCCCATGCGAGAGGGCGGACGGTCGGGATCGCCGACGATGTGGCGCCAGCCGCCCATGGCCTCGCCGATGCCGCCGAAGCCGGTGCGCGTGGCATAGGGGCCGGTCTGGCCATAGCCGGACATGCGCACCACGATCAGGCGCGGGTTTTCCTTGCGCAGTTCGTCCGGGGACAGGCCCCAGCCCTCCAGGGCGCCGGGGCGGAAGTTCTCGATCAGCACGTCGGCCTGGGCGATCAGCCGGCGGGCCAGGGCCTGGCCCCGCGGCAAGCGCAGATTGATGGAGACCGACTTCTTGTTGCGGGCGATCACCTCCCACCAGACCGGCTCACCCTGGCCCCACTGGCGCATGGGATCGCCGGCGCCCGGGGGTTCGACCTTGATCACCTCCGCGCCCATGTCCCCCAGGAGCTGGCCGCAGAAAGGTCCGGCGATCAGCTGGCCCATCTCGATCACGCGCAGATCCTTCAGGGGACCAAGATTGGGGGCTGGGCTCATGGGACGATCCGGTTCGCTGAAACTGGCGGGCACGGTTTCCAA
>JARLIP010000115.1 GCA_031291685.1 Caulobacteraceae bacterium
AGACGTGCAGGCAGCGATTGTAGAAGTAATCGACGTGCTCCTTGTAGAGCCGCTCGGCTTCCTCGTCGGTGTCGGCCACAAGGATCGTCTGCGCGAAGCCGGCGCGGTAAGGCGACTTGTCCGGCGCGTTGCGCTCGGCCACGCGCTTCCAGTAGCCGTCCATCAGCGCCTTGGCGCGGATATAGCCCGAGAACGACAGGTATGAATAAGAGTATGTGTTGTCGATGCAGAAGTCATAGGTCTCCACCGATCCGCCCCCGGGGATATGGATCGGGGGATTGGGCTGCTGGATCGGCCGGGGCCAGATATTGACGTGGCGCAGCTTGTTGTAGCGGCCGTTGAAGGCGAAGGGCTCGCGCTCATGCCAGGCCCGCATGATCAGGTCATGGGCCTCCTGGTACTTCTCCCGGGTCAGGGCCGGGATCTGACCGTAGCAATAGTTGGTGTCCATCGAGGTGCCGACGGGAAAACCCGCCACCAGCCGCCCGCCGGAGATGCAGTCGAGCATGGCGAACTCCTCGGCCACCCGCACCGGCGGGTTGTAGAGGGCGATGGAGTTTCCAAGGACCACCAGGGCCACGTCCGTGGTCCGGCGGGCCAGGCCCGCGGCGATGATGTTGGGGGACGGCATGATGCCATAGCCGTTCTGGTGGTGCTCGTTGACCCCGATCCCGTCGAACCCCACGGTCCCAGC
Organism: Caulobacteraceae bacterium; assembly: GCA_031291685.1. GTDB lineage: Bacteria > Pseudomonadota > Alphaproteobacteria > Caulobacterales > Caulobacteraceae > Poindextera. The sequence continues at coordinate 695 of JARLIP010000115.1, forward strand.
GTATTCCAGGAGGTCCATATAGGTGTTGTAGACCTCATGGCTCTTTTCGGGGTCGAACAGATTCTGGTCGATATCGACCCAGACCGAGCGGTTCTTCTCCCTGAAATCGTCCGGCAGATAGGGCCAGGGCATCAGGTTGAACCAAGTGAACTTCATGACGTCCTCCAGACATGCCGGGGCGCTCAGGGCGTCTTGGTCCCGGTCCTTGTATTATCGAGGGTAACCCATAGGCCGCCGGGAGGAAGCGGGTATTTTGGCGCGGGTCAGCCGACCAGGAACTCCAGGCGGACCGTCACCCCGCCGTTGGTGGTGGTGGTCAGGCGTCCGCGCACCTGATCGGCCAAGCCCCGCACCAGCCACAGCCCAAGCTTGGTGCGGTCCTGCACCGTCTCGTCATAGCCCTCGCCGTCGTCGCTGACCGACAGGGCCGCCCGGCCGCCGCCCAGGGACACCAGCTCGACCCGCACCGCGCCCGAGCGCTCCCCCGGATAGGCGTGGGCTATGGCGTTCACCACCAACTCATTGGCGATGATGGCCAGGGCGCTGGCCAGTTGTTCACGCACCACCAGCGAATTGACGTCGATATCCAGCTGGATCGGCCGCGCGCCGATCCCCCGTCGCCATTGGGGAACCATGTCCTTGAGAAAGGCGGCGAAATCACCGCCCTCCGCGCCGCTCATATGCTGTTGCAGCACCCCCAGCACATTGACCGCCTCCAGCACGCTGCCCAGGGCGTGGCGGGTGTGCGGGTCGCTGGAGCGCTGCATACGCATCCGCGTCAGGGTGGACAGAAGCTGGAACAGATTGGCCAGCCGGTGGCGCACCTCGGCGGCGGTGAAGGTGGTCTGGACAAGGTCCTCCTGGCTCAAGCTCGGGTCTCCGCCGTAGCCGCTTGACGGCGCGCCGCGCATGACCGCGCCGCGCCTTATGGGTGTGTAAGCTCAGACTACACGATTTATATCGGTGGTCACGCGCCTCCGCCCGGATGGAGCGGATCAGACCTCCCACACCTCGCCACCCGGGGGACTGGCGCGTTCGCCGATCAGGGGGTGGTGCTGGGCGAGAACCGCGCCACAGCTTTGGATGGCGGCCACGAGGCCCCCGGCGGTGTCGCCGGCCTTGATCCGGGCCAGTGCGGCCTTGATCGCCTGATCCCAGGCCGCGTCGCCGACCTTGGCGTGGATCACCTCGTCGGCGATGATCTCCACCCGACGCTCGGCCAGGGAGGCGTAGATCAGCACCCCGGTCTCGGCGTCGGTGGTGTGCATGCGGTGGACGAACTGCTCCATGGCCCGGTTATGCACGTGGTCCCGCTTGAGCCGCCCCGGGGTCAGGGCCGCCCGCACCGGCGGCAGGGACGTAACCAGCAGGGTGACGGCGAACAGCAGGGCCTGGACCGTGGCGTAGGCCAGAAGCGCTGGCGTCACGGTGGCCGCCCCGCCCGATGGGCCAGCGCTCCAGTCGGCGTGGGATAGAAAAAGATGACCCGGAGGATGGAGCCCGAGCAGGAGCGCCGCGGCCGGCGCCACCAGGGCCACGGCGGCGGCCCAGGCGAAGGGCGTCTCGCGATAGGGGCTGCTCTGCTGAGCCACGACGCAGAAGATCTCCCCCGCCGTGGTCGCCTCGGCCGCGGCGATCGCGTCCTGGATCTGTTTATGCGCGGCCGCGTTCAGCATCTCACCAACTCCCCGAGGATCCGCCGCCGCCGAAGGAGCCGCCACCCCCTCCGCCGAAACCGGGGCCGTCGTCATCGCGAAAACCCCCGCCGCGACCGCCTCCGCCCATGAACAGGAACGGCAACAGCCAAAGACCGCCGCCGCGGCTGAGGGCGCCGCCGACCACGAAGATCACGAACAGGATCACCAGCACCGCCGGGATCGAGGGTTGCTGATGGCGGGAGGCGGCCTGTTGCTGGGCCATCTGCTGCTGAGCCGCCTGGGCCCGGACGGCCGCCTCCTGCGGGTCCAGCCCCAGCTGTTCCACCAGGGCGTCGGTTCCGCCGACCACCCCGCCCTCCACATCCCCGGCGCGGAACTTGGGCAGCACCGCCCGCTGCAGGATGACGCTGGTCAGGGCGTCGGTGAGCACGGGCTCCAGCCCATAGCCCACCTCGATGCGCACCTTGTGTTCGGTGGGGGCGACGATCAGCAGGACGCCGTTGTCCTTGCCCTTCTGGCCGATGCCCCAGGCCCGGCCCAGCTGATAGCCGTAGTCCTCGATCGGGTAGCCCTGAAGCGAGGGCAGGGTCACCACGATCAGCTGGTCGCCGTTCTTGGCTTCCAGGGCGGCCAGCCTGGCGGTCAGGTCCGCCTGGGTCTGGGGCGAGAGGACATGGGCGTTATCGACCACCCGGCCGGTGAGGGCCGGAAAGGTCGGATCGGCCCGGACCGCGGTCCCGCCCACCGTCGCGAAGGCGACGGCGAGCAGGATCAGCAGCGGCCGCAGGAGCGCCCTCATGGTTTGGCGGCGGGTGCGGTTTGGGGCGCGGCTTCAGGCGTCTGGGGCGCGAAGCTGACCTTGGGCGCGGCCTGAGCCTCGCTGGTGGCTTCGAAGGGCGTCATCGGCTTTTCGGCCTTGTAGAGGGTTCCGGCCCAGATCACCCCCGGGAAGGTGTGCAGCTCGGTATTGTAGAGACGCACGGCCTCATTGTAGTCGCGGCGGGCGACGGCGATCCGGTTTTCGGTGCCTTCCAGCTGCGATTGCAGGGCCATGAAGTTCTCATTGGACTTCAGCTCGGGATATTTCTCGCTGATCACCATCAGGCGGCCGAGGACGCCGGAGACGCGGTTCTGGGCCTGTTCGTATTCCTTGAACTTGGCCGGGTCATTGACCGTGGAAGCGTCCACCGAGACGTGGGTGGCCTGGGCGCGGGCCTGGGTCACCTCGACCAGGACGCTCTTTTCCTGCTGGGCGTAGCCCTGGACCGTGGCCACCAGGTTGGGGATCAGGTCGGAGCGGCGCTGATACTGGTTCTGCACATCGGCCCACTTGGCCTTGGCGAACTCCTCGCGGGTGGGGATGGTGTTGACCCCGCAGCCGGTCAGGGCCAGCGGCAGGACGAGGGCGATCGCTATCGTCTTCAGACGAGCGGTCCAGGACATCACGTGCGGTTCTCCCAATGGACGGCCGCGGCGCGGCCGGACGGGATGTAATCTAGTGCGCCCGTGATCTTCGCAACAGGGGTTAAGGCGAGCGGCGTTTTGCGAAGGGACACCGGCTAGGCGTCCCGCTCATTTCTCCTGACCGGCAGAGAAGCCCTATTTTCCGCCGACGCCGTCCCAGCCGCCGCCCATGGCCTCGATCAGGCTGACGGCGTTGGTCACCCGGGCGCCCTGGATGGACAACAGGGTCTGGCGGGCCGAAAGGGCGGTGGCCTGGGCGGTGACCACGGTGGTGTAGTCCACCTGACCGGCGCGGTACTGGTTGAGGGCGATCTGTTCGGCCTCGTCCGCGTCGGCCGAGGCCTGGGCGCGCACCTTGGCCTCGTCCTGATAGACCCGGGCGGCGGCCAGGGCGTCCTCCACCTGCTGAAAGGCGGTCAGGACCGTCTGGCGGTATGTGGCCACGGTCTGGTCATAGCCGGCCCGAGCTTCGCGCACCCGGGCGCTGGTGGCGCCGGCGTCGAACACGGTCTGGGCCAGGCTGCCGCCGAAGGACCAGGTCGCGCTGGAGCTCTTGAACAGGCTGGACAGGGCGCTCGCGCCATAGCCGCCGGAGGCCGAGAGGCTGATATCAGGGAAATAGCCGGCCACGGCCACGCCGATCTTGGCGTTGGCGGCGGCCATCTGGCGCTCGGCCGCGGCGATGTCCGGGCGGCGCTGCAACAGAACCGAGGGGGCGACCACCGGGGTCGGCGGCGGGGCGGGCGACCAGGCCGGATCCGGAGCGATGGTCAGCTCGGACGGGGCCACGCCCACCAGGACGGCGATGGCGTGCTCGGCGGCGGTGCGCTGGCGGTCCAGATCCACGAGGCTGGCCTGGGCGCTCTCCAGCTGGGTCTTGGCGGTGAGCACGTCGCCCTTGGCGGCGACCCCCACGGTATAGCGGTTCTGGGTGATCCGCAGGGAACGGGCGTAGGCGTCGACGGTGCGCTGGTAGAGGGCCTTGTCCGCATCGGCCAGGCGCAGCTGCACATAGTCGGCGGCCAACTCGCTCTGGGCCGAGAGGCGAGCATTGGCCAGATCGGCGGCGGAGGCCTGGGCCGAAGCCTTGTCGCTTTCCACCGTGCGGCGGATCTTGCCCCAGACGTCCACGGCCCAGCTGGCGCCCAGGCTGGCGGAATAGGATTCACCCGTCTTCGCGGAGACCGATTTGGACTTGGAGCCAGAACCGTTCAAATCGACGCTGGGAAACAGGCTGGCGCGATCCTGGGCGGTCAGGGCCCGGGCCTGGCGATAGGCGGCCTCGTAGCTCTTGAGGTTCTGGTTGGAGATATCGATCCGCCGCTCCAGTTCATCGAGCTTGGCGTCACCGAACACGCTCCACCAGGCGCCGCGGTCCATGCCGTCGGCGGGGACGGCGGGGGTCCAGCCCTGGGCCTCCTTGAAGGCCGGCGATGGCGGAGCCTCGGGTCGGCGATAGTCGGGGCCGACGGCGCAGGCCGCGAGGGCGCTGGCGGAGGCCAGGATCAGGGCCAGACGGTGGATCGGGAGGGGATGGGGCATGGGTCGCATTCCTAAGCAGTCGGCCTAAATAGCCGGCTCTGGATCGAATTCGCTGTCCGGCGGGATGGCGCCGCCGCCGCGGCTGAGACGCCGCTCGTCCGCTCCGCGCCGCCGGAACCTGTCCAGATAGAGATAGACCACGGGGGTGGTCAGGAGGGTCAGGAGCTGGCTGACCAACAGGCCGCCGATGATGGTGATACCCAGTGGCTTGCGCAGTTCCGAACCCTGGCCGTTGTTGAGCACCAGGGGCAAGGCGCCGAGGATGGCGGCGAAGGTGGTCATCATGATCGGCCGAAAGCGCAGCAGGCAGGCCTGAAAGATCGCGTCCCGGGACGACAGCCCCTGGGCGCGCTCCGCCCCCAGGGCGAAGTCGATGATCATGATCGCGTTCTTCTTGACGATGCCGATCAGCAGGATGACGCCGATCAGGGCGATCAGGCCGAACTCGGTATGGAACAGGATCAGGGCGATGGAGGCGCCGACCCCGGCCGACGGCAGGGTCGAAAGCACCGTCAGGGGATGGATGTAGCTTTCATAAAGCACCCCCAAGACGATGTAGATGGCCAGGATCGCGGTCAGGATCAGCAGGGGCTCGTTGCCCACCGTGTCCTGGAACTGCTTGGCCGTGCCCTGGAAGCTGCCCTGAACCGTGGCCGGCATGTGGATGCTCACCTGGGCCGCTTCGATGATGGCCTGGGCCTCGCCGATGGAGTGGCCGGGTTCGAGGTTGAAGGACAGGGTGGTGGCCAGGGCCCCGCCCTGGCGGCTGACGGAGGTGGGCGCCGAGGCCGGGGCGAAGCTGGCGATGGCGGCCAGGGGCGCCATGCCCTCCTTCACCGAGCTTACGGCCACGCCATTGGCGCTGTTGCGGCTGGGGGGCGCCACGGGGCCGGCCAGGGTGGTCTGGGAGCCGGCGGCGGTGGAGACGCCGTTGGCGCGGGAATCCAGGACCGAGGTCACCGAAAGGGCGTTGGTGGTGGACGTGATGGTGGTCGAAGCCGAGGTCGAACTCGCGCCCTTGGCGGCGGAATTGGTCGAGACATAGAGGCTCTCAAGGGCGCTCGCGTTCTGGCTGAAGCGCGGATCGACCTCCATGATCACATGGTACTGGTTCAGAGCATTGTAGATGGTCGAGACCTGCCGCTGGCCGAAGGCGTCATAGAGCGTGTTGTCGATATCGGCCGCGGTCAGGCCCAGGCGCGAGGCGCTGTCGCGATCGATGGTGACATAGGACTCCAGACCATGATCTTCCTGATCTGAATTGAGGTCGGTCAATACCGGCCGCTTTTTCAGCTCGACGGTCAGCTTGCCGGCCCAGGTCTTGAGAGTCGCCAGGTCGTCGGCGCGCAGGGTGTACTGGTACTGGGCGAAGCTCTGGCGGCCGCCGGCGCGGACATCCTGGTTCGACTGCAGGAACAGGGTGGCGCCGCTGACCACGCGCATGGACTTGCGCAGGCGGGCGATCACCTCGTCATCGCTAATCTGGCCCTTGCGCTCGGGCGCCGGGCGCAGGGTGATGAACACTTGGCCGCTGGCGGAGCGGCCGCCGGTGAAGCCGGTCACCTGGGTCACGTCGGGATCGGCGCGGATGATATCGACGAAGCGCTTCAGACGCTGCTGGGTGAGCTGGAACGAGGTGCTCTGGTCGGCCTGCATGAAGCCGCTGAGCGAGCCGTTGCTCTGCTGCGGGAAGAAGCCCTTGGGCACGATGGTGAACAGATAGACGTTGAGCGCCACGGTGGCCGCCAGGATCACCAGGATCACCGGCCCGGAATCCAGGGCCCAGATCAGGCTGCGGCGATAGAGGCCGGCCATGGCGTCGAAGGCCCGGTCCGAGGCGCGGTTCAACCAGCCAAGATAGCCGCCAGCCTTGGGCCGGCCCGCCAGATAGGCGCACATCATCGGGGTGGTGGTCAGGGACACCACCAGGGAGATCAGGATCGAGACCGACAGGGTCACCGCGAACTCGCGGAACAGCCGCCCGACCATGCCCCCCATCATCAGGATCGGCAGGAACACCGCGATCAGGGAGGCGCTGATGGACAGGACGGTGAACCCGACCTCCTTGGCCCCCAGGATGGCGGCGTCGAAGCGCTTCATGCCCTGTTCGGTGTGGCGGGTGATGTTCTCCAGAACCACGATGGCGTCATCGACCACGAAGCCGGTGCAGACCGTCAGCGCCATCAGGGACAGGGCGTTGAGGCTGAAACCCAGCAGATAGATCACCCCGAGCGTGCCCAGCAGGGAGACCACCACCGCGACGCCCGGGATCAGGGTGGCGCCGCCCGCCCCCAGGAACAGGGCCACCACCTCCACCACCTGCAGGGTGGCGATCAGCAGGGTCATCTCGACCTCGTGCAGGGACGCGCGCACCGAGACGGTGTTGTCATTGGTGATTGTCATGTCGATATCGGCCGGCAGCGAGGCCTGGAGCGCGGGCAGCTCGGCCTTGATGGCGTCGGCCGTCTCGATGACATTGGCGCCCGGCTGCTTGGTGATGAACACGACAATGGACGGCCTGCCGTTGAACAGGCCCAGATTGTGGATGTCCTCCTGGCCGTCGCGCACGGTGGCCACGTCGCTCAGGCGCACGGCGGCGCCATTGCGATAGGCGATCACCAGGGGCGCATAGTCGGCGGCCACGATGCCGGCGTCGTTGGTGTAGATCTGCAGGCGGTGCTCGCCCTCCTGCACCACCCCCTTGGGCCGGTTGGCGTTGGCGCTGGCCAGGGCCGCGCGGACGTCCTCCATGCCGATGCCGTAGTGGGCCAGGGCGAAGGGATTGAGCTCGGCCCGCACCGCCGGGAGGGAGCCGCCGCCGATATTGACCTCCCCCACCCCTTTGACCTGGGACAGCTTCTGCTGAATCAGGTTGGCGGCGCTGTCATAGATCTGGGTTGGCTTGCGGGTGTCGGAATGCAGGGCCAGGATCAGGATCGGCTGGGCCGAGGGGTTGGCCTTGCGATAGGTGGGGTTGGATCTCAGGGTCGAGGGCAGGTCAGCCCGGGAGGCGACGATGGCGGCCTGCACGTCGCGCGCGGCGCCGTCCACATTGCGGTCCAGGCCGAACTGCAAGATCACCGTGGACTGCCCCACCCGGCTCTGAGAGGTCATCTCGCTGACGTCGGCGATATGGCCCAGGTGTCGCTCCAGGGGCGCGGCGACGCTGGTGGCCATGGTCTCGGGACTGGCGCCCGGCAGGCTCGCCTGGACGAACACCGTCGGGAAATCCACCGCCGGCAGGGGCGCCACCGGCAGCAGGAAGAAGGCGAAGGCCCCCGCCAGCGCCAGACCCAGGGTCAGGAGGGTGGTGGCGATCGGCCGCCTAACGAAGATGGCCGTCAGGTTCATCGCGCGGCGGCCCCCTGGGCGAAGCGCTCGCGCAGGCGCCGGGCCAGGCCGTCGAACTGCAGATAGATCACCGGGGTGGTGAACAGGGTCAGCATCTGGCTGACGATCAGGCCGCCGACGATGGAGATGCCCAGGGGATGGCGCAGCTCCGAGCCCACCCCCCAGCCCAGCATCAACGGCAGGGCGCCGAACAGGGCCGCCAGGGTGGTCATCAGGATCGGGCGGAAGCGCAACAGGGCCGCCTTATGGATCGCCTCCCGCGGCGACAGCCCC
>JARLIP010000116.1 GCA_031291685.1 Caulobacteraceae bacterium
CAACATGGCCGCCAGCTTGATCAAGCACGAGGAGATCGTCACCACCCTGCCCAAGGCGAAGGAGCTGCGTCCCTTCGTCGAGAAGCTGGTGACCCTGGCCAAGCGCGGCGACCTGCATGCGCGCCGGATCGCCATCAGCCGCGTGCGGGATGTCGAACAGGTCGGCAAGCTGTTCGGCACCCTGGGTCCGCGTTATCAGGCCCGCGGCGGCGGCTATATCCGCGTGCTGAAGGCCGGCTATCGCCATGGCGACAACGCCCCCCTGGCCGTGATCGAGTTCGTCGATCGCGATCCGGCGGAAAAGGGTAAGGACTCCGGTCCGGTTCAGACCCAGAGCTACACCGAAGACTAAGGTCTTCTGGCGGCTTGAATGAATGAGGCGGTCGTGGCGAAAGCCCGGCCGCCTTTTTCGTATCTGAAGCGATGGCGGCTGGCCACGCTTGACGCAATATTTAAGGAATGCGTTAAATATCTCGACGCTCGGTCATAGGGGCGTCGGATTGGGAGGTTTTCCATGCCTGAGTTCAAGCGTCCCGCCCTGGTTTCGGCCCTGTCCTATCAGGACCCCAAGGCGGCCCTGACCTGGCTTGAAGCCGCCTTTGGGTTTGAGCCCGTCATGGTCATTCTCGACGATGATGAAACCCTGCTCCATTCGGAGATGCGTTTCGGCGACGGCCTGGTGATGATCGGTTCGGAGTGGAGCGCCACCCGGCGTAGTCCCAAGTCGATTGGTGGCCTGGGAACCCAATCGGTCCACGTGCAGCTGGATGAGGATATCGACGCCCATTGCGACCGGGCCAGGGCCGCGGGCGCGGTGATCGAGCAGGCGCCTGAGGACCAGTTCTATGGGGATCGCACCTACCGCGCCGTTGACCCCGAAGGGCACCTCTGGACGTTCGGCCAGACGATCAACCCCATGAGCGACGCGGAAATGGCCGAATCGGGCGGCGTCACCGTTCGCGCCCGCCTTTGAGCGCTTTATCGTGAGCGTTGTGGCCCCTGACATCGACCGGCTCCTTTCCGCCCTGGCCGATCCTCATCGGCGGGGAGTGATCGAACTCTTGCGCCGTGGGCCGATGCGGGCTGGGGATCTGGCCGGGGCGCTGTCCCTGTCCGCTCAGGCTATGAGCCGGCATCTGCGAACCCTGCGCCAGACCGGCCTGGTGGCTGAGGGCCATGACGGCCCGGACGCCCGGGTTCGGATCTATCGCCTGCGGCCGGAGACCCTCGGGACGCTCAAGACCTGGCTGGACGAGACCGAGCAGCTCTGGTCGATGCAGCTTGCAGCCTTCAAGTCCCATGTCGAGGTTGAAGAGCACCCGTGACGCCATCCTTCCGGGTCGTCGGCGGCGTTTCGATTTGTTAGGAAGGCCGACCTTTTTTGTCCGTTGTCATAGGGTTCCGCGCGGCGGCGCCCGAGGGGTGTGAATGACCGAAGATTTGCAAGCGCCGCAATCGGGCGGGCGAAAGGCCGCCCTCGGGTTCATTTTCGCCGCCGCGGTCATGGATATTCTCGCCCTGGGCATCATCATCCCCGTGTTGCCCCAACTGGTGCGGCAGTTCACCCACGGCGACACCGCCCATGCCGCTGAGTATTTCGGCCTGTTCGGCACGGTGTTCGGCCTGATGCAATTCGTCTGCTCGCCGATTATTGGGGCCCTGTCCGACCGATTCGGCCGCCGGCCTGTGCTGTTGGTGTCGATCTTCGGCCTGGGCTTCGATTATCTTTTGATGGCCAACGCCCCGACCATCGGCTGGCTGTTCGTCGGACGGGTGATCGCCGGGATAACGGCCGCCAGTTTCTCCACCGCCAGCGCCTATATCGCCGACATCACCCCGCCGGAACGCCGGGCCAAGAGTTTTGGCCTGATCGGGGCGGCTTTCGGAGTGGGCTTCACGGTGGGGCCGGCTCTGGGCGGGTTCCTGGGGCACTATGATCTGCGGCTCCCCTTCTGGGTGGCGGCGGGCCTTGCCCTGGCCAATGGGCTCTATGGCCTGTTCGTGCTGCCGGAATCCCTGCCCAAGGACCGCCGGGCCAGGTTCAATCTGGCGAAGGCCAATCCGGTGGGCTCTTTTATGCTGCTCCGCTCCCATCCCCAGCTTTTGGGCCTGGCCTCGGTGCTGTTCCTCTATTACCTGGCCCATCAGGTGCTGCAGAGCACCTTCGCCCTCTACACCGCCGACCGATATCACTGGGGCCCGCAGATGTTCGGCTTCAACCTGATGGGCATCGGCATCGGCAACATCCTGGTCCAGACCCTGGTGATCGGCCCCTTCGTCGCCCGCTTTGGCGAGCGGGGCGCGCTCTATACCGGCCTGACGTGCGGGGTGATCGGTTTCATTATCTACGCCACCGCCGCCACCCCGCTGCAATATTGGTGCGGTCTGCCGGTGTTCGCCCTGATGGGCCTGGTCCAGCCGGGTTATCAGGGCTTGATGAGCCGCCGCGTCGCGCCGACTGAGCAGGGGCGCCTGCAGGGCGCCAATTCCGGCCTGATGGCCCTGGCTGGCATTATCGGGCCGGAGTTGTTCACCGGCGTGTTCGCCTGGTCGCTCCGCGCCCGGGGATTGGTCCTGGGGGAGGGGACGGCGATCTATCTTGCGGCGGCGGTGCTGAGCGTGGCCTTGGTGATCGCGGCGTGGGTTACGGCGCGCGACCGCGAGGTGGTGGCCAGCGCCTAGAGCATGCTCCAACTTTTGAATCTGGAGCGCCATCATTGCGCCTGAAATCTTGGCAGTATCGGCCTGCCACAATTCACGGAGGCCGCATGCGCCCCTATCGCTTCGTCATTCCGGCCCTGTTCCTGCTGGCGGCCTGCTCCAATCCGGAAAGCAAGCCTAGCGCCCAGACCCTGGCCGCCGCGCCTCTGGCCGAGGCCGGGCGTCAGGTTCCCGGCGACGTGCGCACTATGAAGATGTCCTTCGCCCCCGTGGTGAAAAAGGCCGCGCCCGCCGTGGTCAATGTCTATAGCCGACGGGTGGTGCGCCAGGCGGTGGACCCCTTCTGGGGTCTGTTCGGCGGCGGGCTGGGCCTGTCGCGGGAGCGGATCGCTCAATCCCTCGGCTCAGGCGTGATCGTCCGCGCCGACGGGGTGATCGTGACCAACAACCACGTGGTCGAGGGCGGCCAGGAGATCATGGTGGTGCTCGGCGATCGACGGGAGTTCCCGGCCAAGGTGCTGCTCACCGACCCCCGGGCCGACATCGCCGTGCTCAAGATCGAGGTTCCCGGCGGTGGCCTGCCGGTCCTGGCCCTGGATGACCATGACGACACCCAGATCGGCGATCTGGTCCTGGCCATCGGCGATCCCTTCGGCGTCGGTCAGACCGTGACCAACGGCATCGTTTCGGCCCTGGCCCGGACCGGTGTCGGCATCACTGACGTGTCCTATTTCATCCAGACCGACGCGGCCATCAATCCGGGCAATTCCGGCGGGGCCCTGGTCAATATGAATGGCGACATGATCGGCATGAACACCGCCATCCTGTCCCAGTCCGGCTCATCGTCCGGCATCGGCTTCGCCATTCCCGCCGCCCTGGTCAAGCGGGAGGTCGAGAACGCCGTGGGCGGTGTCGCCGCCCGCCACGGCCGGCCATGGCTGGGCCTGAAGACGCAGACCGTCACCGCCGAGATCGCCCGCTCCCTAGGCATGGATCGTCCGGCCGGGGTCCTCGTCACCGACACCTTCCCCGATGGCCCCGCGGCCCGGGCCGGCCTGCGCCAGGGGGACCTGATCCTGTCCGTTGACGGGGTGACCATCGACGACGAGGCCTCCCTGAACTATCGGGTCCTGACCCATCGCGCGGGCGAGGACATCGCGCTCCAGGTCCGCCACGCGAAGGGCGCGGTCGAAAGCGTTCGGGTGCGCGCGGCCGCGCCGCCGGCTGGGGCGGCCCGGGACGAACGCCTGATCAGCGGGCGCAATCCCCTGAGCGGCGCCACCGTGGCCAATCTGTCTCCGGCCCTGGCCGATGAGATAGGTCTGGATCCTTTCGCCGTGAAGGACGGGGTTGTGGTGATCAAGGTGGATGACGGCTTCGCCGCCCGTATCAGCCTGCAGGCGGGAGATGTCATCAAGGAGGTGAACGGCAAGGCCATCACTTCCGTGGCCCAGTTGCAGTCCGTTCTGGGAAGTGGCGGGGTCCTGGGCTGGCGGGTCTCCATCCAGCGGGGCGGCCAGACCCTGACGGTTCAGGTCCGCCTCTAGGGTGCGAGGGCGCGGCGGTCGCGCCGCGCCATTTGCATCGCGGGGGGCGCATTCTTGGGGCCTCATCTGCTAGTTTGCGGCCATGAGTGATCTCTTCGAAGCCGCCGGCCTGGTTCCCGAGGCCCCGCGCCCCCTGGCGGAGCGTCTGCGCCCCCAAACCCTGGGCGAAGTCGTGGGCCAGGACCATCTTTTGGGTCCCGATGGGCCGATCCGGCGCATGGCCGAGGCCCATCGCCTGTCCTCGATGATTCTCTGGGGCCCGCCGGGGACCGGCAAGACCACCATCGCCCGGCTGTTGGCCAAGGCCGCGGGCTATGAGTTCCAGCAGTTGTCTGCTGTGTTCTCCGGGGTCGCGGACCTGAAGAAGGCGTTCGAGACCGCCAGAGCCCGCCGGGCCAGCGGCAAGGCCACCCTGCTGTTCGTCGATGAAATCCATCGCTTCAACCGCGCCCAGCAGGACGGCTTCCTGCCCTTCGTGGAGGAGGGGACGGTGACCCTGGTGGGCGCCACCACGGAAAACCCTTCCTTCGAGCTCAACGGCGCCTTGCTGTCCCGCTGCCAAGTCTATGTGCTCAAGCGCCTGGACGACGAGGCCCTGGAGAGTCTGCTGGTCAAGGCCGAGGGAGCGGAAGACCGCAAGCTGCCCCTCGAGCCCGAGGCGCGGGAGGCCCTGATCGCCCTGGCGGACGGGGACGGCCGCTATCTGCTCACCCTGGCCGAGACCCTGTTCAACATTGGCGCCGACGCGCCCATGACCACCGCCCAACTGAGTCAGATCCTGCAAAAACGCAGCCCCGCCTACGACAAGGACCGGGAGGAGCACTACAACCTCATCTCGGCCCTGCATAAGTCGATCCGCGGTTCGGACCCGGACGCGGCCCTCTATTGGTTGGCGCGGATGCTGGCGGGGGGAGAGGATCCCCTGTTCATCGCCCGGCGGCTGATGCGGGCGGCGTTGGAGGATATCGGCCCGGCCGATCCCCTTTCCCTGCTCCTGGCCAGCGCCGCCAAGGACGCCTACGACTTCCTGGGCTCGCCCGAGGGTGATCTGGCCCTGGCCCAGTTGACTGTTCACCTGGCCTGCGCGCCCAAGTCCAACAGCGTCTATACGGCCTTCAAGGCCGCCCAGCGGGCCGCCGCCGAGACCGGCTCCCTGGCCCCGCCGGCCCACATCCGCAACGCGCCCACCCGGCTGATGAAGGACCTGGGCTACGGCAAGGGCTACGCCTATGACCACGATGTCGAGGGGGGATTTTCCGGGCAGAACTATTTCCCGGACGGCATGGCCCGCCGCAACTTCTACCAGCCCAAGGGCGAAGGCG
>JARLIP010000117.1 GCA_031291685.1 Caulobacteraceae bacterium
CCCCCCGCCCCCGGGGGCCGACCCCCGGGCCGTGGGCGCGCGGAGTCCTAGGGCGCGGGGGTCGTGCTGACCTTCAGGTAGGCGATCACGTCGGCCCGGTCCTTGGGGTCCTTGAGGCCCATGAAGGACATCTTCGTGCCCGGGATCATGATCATCGGACCGCTGATCCAGGTGTTGATGTGCTCGGCGTCCCAGGTGAAGCCCTGGGCCTTGACCGCATCCGAATAGCTGAAGTCCGCCGCCGTGCCGACCTTGCGCCCGAACACGCCATAGAGGTTGGGCCCAGTCATGTTCGGCCCGCCCTTGGTGATGGTGTGGCAGGCGGCGCACTGGGCGAACTTGGCCTTGCCATTGGCGATGTCGCCGGCGTTGAAGGGCGCCGGCAGGCTGGCCAGGATCGTCTTGACCTGTTCCGGGGTAGGGCCGGCGGGAGCGGCGGCTTCCGGGGCGCTGGCGGTCTGCTGGTCCGCGGCGGACGGAGCCTCGGTCTTCTTGCCGCAGGCGCCCAGCACCAGGGCCGCGCCCATCAGAACGGTCAGGGTGGGGGAGATACGCATGGGAAACTCTCCGAAAGGGTCGATCCGACGGGGCGGAACCTAGCCCGATTTGCGGGCGGCGGAAGTCTCGTTTTTCGAGCGGGCGCCCGGGTTGGGCGGGCCTCAATCCGCCGTGGGCTTACCCCGCAGGGACTTGACGCCCCCCCTGCGGGTCTTGCTGTCCAGGCGCTTCAGCTTGGATGAATAGGTGGGCTTGGTCGCCTTGCGCGGCTTGGGGCGGTGCAGGGCGCGGCGGATCAGTTCGGCCAGACGCTCGCGCACCTCCTGACGGTTCATTTCCTGGGAGCGCGTGCCCTGGGAGAACAGGATCAGCACCCCCTCCTGGGTCAGTCGGCTGCCCGCCAGCCGCTCCAGCCGCGCCTTGACGTCCGGGGCCAGGCTGGGGGATTCGCGCACGTTGAAGCGCAGCTCGACCGCGCTGCTGGTCTTGTTGACGTGCTGGCCGCCTGGGCCGGAGGCCTTGACGAACCGCTCGCTGATCTCGTCATCGTCGAGGGCGAGATTGTCGGTAATCTGGATCATACCCCCTCGCGCCTGGCCTAGTCGGCGAGACGCACCTCCCGGGTTTCGCCCAACCGCAGATCCACATGGCGCATCACGACCAGATCCTGCGGCGCGCCCGCGGGGCGGGTGACGCGCACCCGGGCGATCAGGAAGTAGCTGCCCGCGGGCAGGTCGGAGATGGCGAAGTGGCCATCGGCCGCGCACTGGGCGGAGCGAGTGATGGCGCTGTCGTTGGAGGGGGCGAGCTTGGCCGAGCGGATCTTGACCTGGCTGACTGGCGCCACGGCCCGTTCGGCCGAGCCATAGAGGGCCAGCATGCGGGCCTTGGAATGGGCGGTCTCGCTCATCAGGGCCACCGAAAAGCCCGCGCAGCTGCCGTGGCCGCCGTTGGGCGTGCGATAGGTCCCCGAACCGAACACCGCGCCGACCTCCATCGGCGGGGGTGGGGGCGGAGGGGGCGGCGGGGCCAAGGACGGGCGCACGGGGGCGACAGCCGTCGCGCAACCGGCGAGGGCCATGGCGAGAAGCGCCGATAGGCCGGCCTTTTTCATGAACTGAACTCCAGATGTCCCGTTAAGGATATCGCTCCCGCCCGGCGCCGTCACCCATCGGCTTAGCTTCGCCGTCGGCGGCGGCGCGCCTATTTCGGCAGATAGGTGCGCAGGACGTCCTCGATGATCCGTTCCAACTGGCTCAAGGTGTTGCAGGTCTTGGCCACGTGGCAGAAGCGCCGATAGCGCTCCATCTCGGAATCCCCCCGGTTCCAGAAGGTCTCCGGCTCCGGGTTGAGCCAGATCACCGCCCGGGAGCGCTCCTGAATCGCCCGCATCAGGTCGATGCGCGGGTCCACATAGTTGGTGCGGCCGTCCCCCAGGATGATCACCGTGGTGTGGCGGTCCAGGGCGTTGAGGTGCAGGGCGCGGAAATCCTCCAGGGCGTGGCCGTAGTCGGTGGACTGCATGCCGATCCGGGCCAGGACCCCGGCTATGGCGCCCTCCACCTGCTCGTCCTTCAGGATGTCGCCCACGGCGACCAGCCGATTGGAGAAGGCGAAGGCGTCCAGGCGCTCGACCACCTCATGCAGGCTGTAGAGGAACAGCAGCAGGAACTGGGCGGCGGCGGCCACCGAGCCGGAGACATCGCAGATGGCCACGATCTTGGGTTTCTCGATGGTCTCGTGCTTCCAGATGATCTCGAAGGGCACGCCCCCGTGGCCCATGCTGCGCCGAAGGGTGCGGCGCACATCCAGCTTGCCCTTCTTGGCCCGGCGCTGTTGGTGGCTGTAGCGGGCGGCCAGACGCTTGGCCATCCGACGCACCAGGGTCTGCATATTGGCCAGGTCGTGGGAGTCGATGGCGCCGAACCGCTCGTCCGCCAGGATCTGCTCACGCAGCCTCTGGCCGCTCTCGCCGGCATAGAGGTCGTGCTGGCGCTCCACATAGCGGGCGGCCTCCTCGAACAGGGCCTTGCGATCCTCGGTCAGGCGCCGGGCCAGGGCCTGGCTTTGAGGATCGTCCCGCAGGCCGGCCTCGCCGATCACCCGCTCCAGGCCCTTCAGCCCCATCTCGTCCAGCAGCCGTCGGGTCAACAGCCGGCGCTGGCTGGAGAAGCGAATGTCCGAAACCCCCGCGCGCTCGGCGGCGTCCTCCATGGCCTGGGCCAGGCCCGCGGCGTCGTCGGCCATCAACATGCTGGCCAGGTTCGGCTCTCCGCTCGCCGGGGGCGGCGGGGCGGCGCCTGGGTCGTGGGGGTGGTGGTGGCCGGGTTTGAATTCGTCCCGTTGGAAGAAGGTCTCGAAACAGGTCTCGAACCGGCCCACCTCCTCGGCGGTCTTGGCCAGGGTGGCGCACAGGGCGTCCTTCAGCAGGGCCCGGTCCCCATAGCCCACCAGCGCCACCGCCCGGTGGGCGTCGATCGCCTCGGCGGGGGAGACGCGCACATCCACCGCCCGCAGGGCCCGCAGGAAGCTTTCGAGGGTGCGTTGCATCAGGGGAGTGTGGGGGTGGCGGGCCCCCTCCACCACGCTGCGCGTGGTTCCCCTCCCCCAAAGGGGGAGGAATTGAAGGTCAGCGCTGAACGCGATCCTCCCCCGTTGGGGGAGGGGGACCGCGAAGCGGTGGAGGGGGGGCGCCGGAGCATGAGCGGCTGGCTCACCCGCCCACCGGCGCCAGGGGCGCGCGGATCAGTTCGGCGATCTGGGGCTCCACGGCGGCGATGTCCTGCTCGAACTTCAGGAGCACGTTCAGGGTGTCGCGCACGGTCTCGGTCTCCAGGGCGTGGGCGTGCAGCAGGATCAGCACCCGGGCCCAGTCGACGGTCTCGGAGATCGAGGGGGACTTGCGCAGATCGAGGCCGCGCAGGGACTGCACGAAGCCCACCAGCTGCTTGTTGAGGCTGGTCTCGATCCCGGGAACCCGGGTGGCGACGATCCTTTCCTCAAGCTTGGCGTCGGGCAGGGGAATGTGCAGGTGCAGGCAGCGGCGCTTGAGGGCGTCGCCCAGGTCGCGGACATTGTTGGAGGTCAGGAACACGATCGGCGGGACCTTGGCCTTGATCACCCCCAGTTCCGGCACCGAGACTTGATAGGCTGAAAGGATCTCCAGCAGGAAGGCCTCGAAGGCCTCGTCGGACTTATCGACCTCATCGATCAGGAGCACCGCGCCGCCCTCCTCGCGCAGGGCCCGCAGGAGGGGACGGGGCTCAAGGAAGGGCTCGGAGAAGAACAGGTCCCCCATGCCGTGGAGGCGCACCATGGCCTCGTCCATGGAGGTGGCGTCCCCCAGGGCCTCGCCCATGCGGTCCTTGAGCAGCTGGGTGTAGAGCAGCTGCTTGCCGTATTTCCACTCATAGAGGGCCTTGGACTCGTCGAGGCCCTCGTAGCACTGCATGCGGATCAGGGGCAGGCCGAGGAGGGTGGCGGTGGATAGGGCGAGCTCCGTCTTGCCCACCCCGGCGGAACCTTCCACCAGAATCGGCTTTTGCAGGTGCGAGGCCATGAACAGCGCCGTGGCGATGCGGCGCGAGGCGATGTAGCCGACCCCGGCCAGGCCCTCGATGATGGCGTCGACGGAAGACAAGGGGCCGGCGGACGGCGCCGGGGCGGAAAGGGTCAAGGCTGAAAACTTTCAAATGTCGCGCTGGAAAACGGCGCGGATCGAAACGTCAATAATTCCATCTGCCAGCGGGTTTAGGGACCACGCAAGGGTCATGTGGCCGCGCCGGTTTTGAGCAAGGCGTCTGGACCGGGCCCCGCGGCTGTGGAACCCTGCGTCAACAATCGCCGGCAGCGTATTGAGCGGCGCAAGAAATGAGTGGGAGGACCATGTACGATCCCAGCGACATCCGCACGGTCGCGGACATTCCGCGCGCCCAGGCCCGCCTGCGCCCCGACGCCATCGCCCTGGAGTGCGAGGGGCGACGCATCACCTATGCCGAACTGGAGCGCCGCGCCAACCAGTGCGCCAACGCCCTGATCGACGCCGGGGTGCGTCCTGGGGACCGGGTGGCGTGCCTGGCCAAGAACAACGAGCATTTCTACGTCTATTGGCTGGGGGCGGCCAAGGCCCGGGCCTGTCTGGCTCCGGTGAACTGGCGTCTGGCCCCGCCCGAGGTGGCCTTCATCCTGCGGGACGCCGACGCCAGGCTGCTGATCTGCGGACAGGAGATGGCGGATGTGGTGGACATGGTGGTCTCCGACTGCCCGGACCTGCATCGGCTGATCCAGTTCGAGGCGGGCCACCCCCGCTGGCCGTCCTTTGACGACTGGATCGGCGCCTATCCCGACACCGATCCCGGCCTGGCCCTGGAGCCGGACGACGACGTGATCCAGCTCTACACCTCGGGCACCACCGGCCTGCCCAAGGGCGTGCAACTGACCGAGGCCAACTTCCAGGCCCTGTTCAAGGGGGCGGTGGAGGCCGGCTGGGCGGATTTCGATCCGGCCAAGACGGTGCTGGTGGCCATGCCGCTGTTCCATGTGGCGGGGACCAATACCGGTTTGCTCGGACTGTTGCAGGGCGCCCGCAACGTGGTCTTGCCCGAGATCGTTCCGGCCCAGCTTCTGAAGCTGCTGGAGGCGCAGCAGATCGCCTACGCCTTCCTGGTTCCGGCGGTGATCAACATGCTGCTGCACACGCCCGGGGTGGAGAGCACGGACTTTTCCAGGCTGGAGCGGATCTTCTATGGCGCCTCGCCCATCGCCGAGGATGTGCTGCTACGGGCGGCGGACCGCTTCCAGGCCACCTTCACCCAGCTCTACGGCCTGACCGAGACCATCGGCGCGGGGGCGGTGTTGCGGCCGGCGGATCATGACCCCGCCAAGGGCAAGCTGCGGGCCTGCGGCCTGCCCTGGCCGGGGGTGGAGCTGCGGGTGGTGCGTCCCGACGGCGTGGTCGCCGAGGCCGGGGAGGTGGGAGAGATCCAGATCCGCTCCAAGGCGGTGATGAAGGGCTATTGGAACCGGCCGGAAGCCACCCATGAGGCCATCACCCCGGAGGGCTGGTTCCGCTCCGGCGACGCCGGTTTTTTCGACGCCGACGGCTATCTCTATATCCACGACCGGGTGAAGGACATGATCGTCACCGGGGGCGAGAACGTCTATCCGGCGGAGGTGGAGAACGCCCTGTTCAGCCACGCCGCCGTGGCCGACGCCGCCGTGATCGGGGTGCCGGACCCCAAGTGGGGCGAGGCGGTCAAGGCGATGGTGGTGCTTCAACCCGGCCACCATGTCGCGCCGGACATCCTGATCGCCCACTGCCGCGAGCGCATCGCCGGCTTCAAATGCCCCAAGTCCATCGAGTTCGTGAACGTCCTGCCCCGCAATCCCTCGGGCAAGGTGCTGCGGCGGGAGCTGCGGGCGCCCTACTGGTCGGGGCGTGATCGCCAGGTGGGTTAGGCGTCAGAAGGGCGCCAGCAGTCCCCGCCGTTCGATCACCAGGGCCTTCATCCAGTCGCGCAGGGTCTTCAGGCGGGCGGTGTTGGACAGCTCCTTGTGGGTGCTGATCCAGAAGCGGCGGGTCAGGAGCACCTTGTCCGGCAGGACCCGGGTCAGGCCCTGGGCCATGAAGCAGGGCAGGACCCCGATGCCGCCGCCGGCGGCGATGATCTGCTGCTGGGCCTGAATCGAGGAACTGGACAGGGTGGGGCGCAGGGCCGGGTCCAGCTCTTCGAGGTATTTCAGCGCCGCCGCATAGATCAGATCGTCGATATAGCCGACCAGGTCGAAACGGCCGAGGTCGGCGACGGCCTGAGGCGCGCCGGCGCGGGCCAGATAGTCCGGGGCCGCATAGAGGGCCAGCTGATAGTCCGTCAGGGGCTCGGCCGACAGCCGCGCGTCGGTGGGGGTGTCCAGGGTCACCGCCATGTCCACCTCCCGCCGGGTGGGAGACAGGAAGCCGGCGTGGGCGGCCAGCTCGATGCGAAGATTGGGGCGCTGGCGGTGAAAGGCGGGCAGGGCCGGGGCCAGGACCGCCGCGCCGAAGCCCTCGGAGGCGCTGATGCGCACCGTGCCGCCGATCACATCGGTCTCGCCGATCTGGGCCGCCGCCGTCATGGCCGCCTCGGCGTCCAGGCCGATCTGGAACAGGCGCGCGCCGGAGGCGGTCAGCTCCAGGCCCTGGGCGGAGCGGATGAACAGGGTCGAGCGCAGGGCGCTTTCCAGCCGGGCGATCCGCCGGCCCACGGTGGCGGCGTCGATCCCCAGGCGGCGGGCGGCGCCGGTCTGGGAGCCCGCCCGGGCGGCGGCCACGAACACCTTCAGGTCGTCCCAATCGTTCATCGGCGCCCCGTGACTTCGCATCTGCAAATTTGCGGACCCTGGCCCGCATAATTGCATTAGCAGCTGGCCCGCGCCGGTGCTAATCCGACCGCCACAACGCCAAGGAAACCCCATGCGTCAGATCGCCCATTTCGTGAACGGCGCGCCGTTCGAGCCCACCTCCGGCCGCTTCGGCGACGTGTTCAATCCCAATACCGGCGAGGTTCAGGCCAGGGTCGGCCTGGGCGCCGAGGCCGACCTGGATCGGGCCGTGCAATCGGCCCTGGCCGCGCAACCCGGCTGGGCCGCCACCAATCCCCAGCGCCGCGCCCGGGTGATGTTCGAGTTCAAGCGCCTGATCGAGGCGAACATGACCGAACTGGCCGAGCTTTTGTCCTCCGAGCACGGCAAGGTGGTCGCCGAC
>JARLIP010000118.1 GCA_031291685.1 Caulobacteraceae bacterium
GAAGGGCGGGGCCAAGTGCCTGACCCATGATCTTTGGGAAGAGACCGGCCGCCAGATCCAGACCTATCTGTCGAGCATCTCCCTGGATGATGTGATCCACGGACGCCTGCGACCCGGCGCCGCGGCCCAATCTCCTGTGGTTCAGGACGCTGTGGTTCAAAGCGTCGTGGCTCAGGGCGTCGCTGGGCCGATGACGGTGGTGGCCGCATGACGACGGCGTCCAAGATCTATCTCGACTACAACGCCACCGCGCCGATTCGTCCCGAGGCGGCCGATGCGGTCATCTGCGCCCTGGGCGTCGGCGGCAATCCGTCCTCGGTCCACGCCGCCGGCCGTATGGCGCGGGCGGCGGTGGAGAGGGCGAGGGGGCAAGTCGCGCGTCTGGTCGGGGTCAAGGACGGCTCCGTCACCTTCACCAGCGGCGGCACCGAGGCCAACGCCCTGGCCATAGCCAGCGCCATCGCCGCCGGCGCCCGCCGGCCGGTCGTGGGCCTGACCGAGCACGCCAGCGCCCTGGAAAACGCCATGGCCCCGGGCTTTATGGTCGAGGGCTGGCCGGTGCTGCAAAGCGGCCTGGCGGATCTGGACTGGCTGGAGACCCGGCTCAAGGCCTGGGAGCCCGGCCATGGACGCCCGTTCGTGGTCGTTTCCCTGGCCAATAGCGAGACCGGCGTGATCCAGCCGATCGCCCAGATCGCCGCCCTGGTGCGCGCCGCCGATGGCTGGCTGCATGTGGATGCGGTCCAGGCCGCCGGCAAGATCCCTGTGGACTTCACCGCCCTGGGCGCCGACACCCTGTCCCTGTCCGGACACAAGCTGGGCGGGCCCCATGGGACGGGCGCCCTGGTCGCCGGAACCCGCTCGACCCTGACCCGGCAGTTGCATGGGGGCGGGCAGGAGCGCGGCCGCCGCTCGGGCACGGAAAACGTTTCCGGCATCGCCGGTTTCGGCGCCGCGGCCGCGGCGGCCCAGCGTGATCTGGACGCCTTTGCCGATCATGCCGCATGGCGCGACGCCGCTCAGGCGGCGATTGAGGACATCGACGGCGTGCAGGTGTTTGGTCTTGCGGCCCCGCGCTTGCCCAGCGTCCTGTCCTTCGCCGCCGAGGACTTCGAGTCCGAACGTCAGGTGATCGCCATGGACCTGGAAGGGGTGATGGTCAGCGCGGGCGCAGCCTGCTCCTCCGGCAAGGTCTCCGCCAGCCCCGTGCTGGCCGCTATGGGCTATGGCCCCCTGGCCGCCAATACCCTGCGGGTCAGCGGCGGCTGGGCCACCACGCCTGAAGACTGGACCCGGTTCGCCGAGGTCTGGAGCACCATTCACGACCGTTTTCGCGCGCGTCGCCGCGCCTCGGCCGCTTAAGGACACCAAACCCATGGCCGCAGTTCAGCAAACCGTCGATCAGGTCGAGGCCTTGGAGGCCTACAAGCACGGCTTCATCACCGACATTGACCAGGAGTTCGCCCCCAAGGGCCTGAACGCCGACATCGTCCGCTTCATCTCGGCCAAGAAGGAAGAGCCGGAATGGATGCTGGCCTGGCGGCTGGAGGCGTTCGAACGTTGGCTAGCCCTGGAAGAGCCGGACTGGGCCAAGCTGAACTTTCCCCGGATCGACTATCAGGACGCCTATTACTACGCCGCCCCCAAGACCAAGGAGGGCCCCAAGTCCCTGGACGAGGTCGACCCTGAGCTTCTGGCCACCTATGCCAAGCTGGGCATCTCGCTGAAGGAGCAGGAGGTCCTGGCCGGGGTCCAGGGCGCGCCCCGCTATGCGGTGGACGCGGTGTTCGACAGCGTCTCGGTGGTCACCACCTTCAAGAAGGAGTTGTCCGAGGCGGGGGTGATCTTCTGCCCCATGAGCGAGGCGATCCGGGAATATCCCGATCTGGTGCGCAAGTACCTGGGCTCGGTGGTGCCGGTGTCGGACAACTATTTCGCCTGCCTCAACAGCGCGGTCTTCTCCGACGGCAGCTTTGTCTATGTGCCGCCGGGGGTGCGCTGCCCCATGGAGCTGTCCACCTATTTCCGCATAAACGCCAAGGAATCCGGTCAGTTCGAGCGGACTTTGATCGTGGTGGATAAGGGCGCCTATGTCTCCTACCTGGAGGGCTGCACGGCCCCCATGCGGGACGAGAACCAGCTGCACGCCGCCGTGGTCGAGCTGGTCGCCCTGGAAGACGCCGAGATCAAGTACTCCACGGTGCAGAACTGGTATCCCGGGGACGCCCAAGGCAAGGGCGGGATCTACAACTTCGTCACCAAGCGGGCCGACTGCCGGGGCGCCCGCTCCAAGGTCAGTTGGACCCAGGTGGAGACCGGCTCGGCCATCACCTGGAAGTATCCCTCCTGCGTGCTGCGCGGGGACGGCTCCTCGGGCGAGTTCTATTCCATCGCCGTGACCAACAATTTCCAGCAGGCCGACACCGGCACCAAGATGATCCATCTGGGCCGGGACACCCGCTCGCGGATCATCTCCAAGGGCATTTCGGCGGGGCATTCCTCCAACACCTATCGGGGGCTGGTGTCCGCCAACGCCAAGGCTGCGGGGGCGCGCAACTTCACCCAGTGCGACAGCCTGCTGATC
>JARLIP010000119.1 GCA_031291685.1 Caulobacteraceae bacterium
AACCGCTCATCCCACGTGCGGCTGTTGACCATCGACGGCCCCCTGCTGGACCGGCTCTATATGACGGACGGGCTCGGCGCCGGCGACTATCTGTTCAAGCCCACGGCCAAGGAAGCGCCCACCCCCACCCTCCACGCCGGCATGTCCGCCACTGAGCGGGTGGAGTTCGTAGCCGACAGCGTCACGGCCCTCGACTACAAGCGCGTGGAGACCAGCAACCTGCGCCCCGGACGCTTCCTCGACACGGACGGGGTGCGCTTCGACATCACTGGCGCGACCAAGGAGGGCCTGAACATCTCGGGCACAGCCGTGGTCGTGGAAAAGGCCGGAAAAGTCTATCTCGCCCTCTACCTGGCGCCCACCGAGCACTATTACGCCGCCACCCTCGACGAGGTCGAGAGCATCATCAAGTCCAGCCAGACCGCCGGCTGAGCCGGCGGGATCCATCCCCGTCGCGCTCCGGAGGGTGGTTGAGGGGTCATGCGGTTTTTGCGTTTCAAGGGCGGGGGCTATGCCTCTGGAGCATTTTCGAGCGAAGTGGGCGCCGGTTCGCGTGAAGAAAATGCGTTAAAGCAAAAGCTAGAGCGCCGGCCTGATGCAATCAGGTCGGAAAACGCTCTAGTGTCCCCTCATCGGCCCATGGGCCTCTGAATCGGACCTCGCTCGTCGCGCCATGACCCGCTACATCGCCGCCATCGACCAGGGCACCACCTCGTCCCGCTGCATCATCTTCGACGGGGCCGGCGCCATCGCCGCGATCGACCAGCGTGAGCACCGCCAGATCTTCCCTCAGCCCGGCTGGGTCGAGCACGACGCCCTGGAGATCTGGGCCAATGTCCAGGCCACGGTGCGCGGCGCCCTCGACAAGCTCTCAATCACGCCAAAGGACCTGGCCGCCGTCGGCATCACCAACCAGCGGGAGACCACCCTGGTCTGGGACAAGGCCACCGGCGCGCCGATCCACAACGCCATCGTCTGGCAGGACACCCGCACCGACCGCCTGGCCCGGGACCTGGCCGGGGATCTGGGCCAGGATCGCTTCCGCGACCGCTGCGGCCTGCCGCTGGCCACCTATTTCTCCGGCCCCAAGATCCGCTGGCTGCTGGACGAGATCCCCGGCGCCCGACAACGGGCCGAGCGGGGCGAGATTCTGTTCGGCACCATGGACACCTGGCTGATCTGGAAGCTCACCGGCCATCATGTCACCGACGTGACCAACGCCAGCCGCACCATGCTGATGAACCTGGAGAGCCTGGACTGGGACCCCGTCCTGCTGGAGGCCATCGGCGTGCCCGCCGCCATGCTGCCCCAGATCCGCTCCTCGTCCGAGGTCTATGGAACCGCCACCGGGGTGCTGGAGGGCGTTCCCGTGGCCGCGGCCCTGGGCGACCAGCAGGCGGCCCTGTTCGGCCAGACCTGTTTTTCCCCCGGCGAGGGCAAATGCACCTATGGCACCGGCTGCTTCCTGCTGGTCAATACCGGCCAGCGCCCCGTGGCCTCGACCCACGGCCTGCTCACCACCGTCGGCTACCGCATCGGCCAGGCGCCGGCGGTCTATGCCCTGGAGGGCTCCATCGCCGTCACGGGCTCTCTGGTGCAATGGGTGCGGGACAATCTGGGCCTGATCAGCGCCGCCTCCGAGATCGAGGGCCTGGCCCGCTCCGTCGAGGACAATGGCGGCTGCTATTTCGTGCCCGCCTTTTCCGGCCTGTTCGCCCCCTATTGGCGCTCCGACGCCCGGGGCGTGATCGCCGGCCTGACCGGCTATATCACCAAGGGCCACATCGCCCGGGCGGTGCTGGAGGCCACGGCCTGGCAGACCCGGGAGGTGGTGGAGGCCATGGTGGCCGATTCCAGCGTCACCCTGACCACTCTCAAGGTCGATGGCGGCATGACCGCCAACACCCTCCTGATGCAGATCCAGTCCGACATCCTGGGCGCCCCCGTGGTCCGTCCCGTGGTCACCGAGACCACCTGCCTGGGCGCGGCCTATGCCGCGGGCCTGGCGGTGGGCTTTTGGCCAGACACCGAGACCCTGCGCCGAAATTGGCGAAAATCCGCCGAATGGAGCCCGGCCATGCCCCCGGAGACCCGGGAAAAGACCTTCAAACTGTGGAAAAAGGCCGTCCAGCGCACCCTGAACTGGGTCGACCAGGACTAATCATGATCCCATGACGGAACCTTCGCCGTGGCGGGACATTCCCTTGAGCGAGGGACATGACCCGAGGATGAAATCCGTGAAGACGTTGAAATTCGCCGCCCTGATCGGTAGCTCTCTGGTGCTCGCTCTGGGCGGCTCCGGATCAGCCAGCGCGCAGGAATACTACCACCACCATCACCGCCACTACCGTCACAGCAGCTATCGCGATGACGGCTACGCCCGCTGCCGGGCCGAGCAACGCCATTCGGCCAATACCGGGACCGTGGTCGGCGCCATAGCCGGCGGCCTGGCCGGCAACGCCCTGTCCAGCGGGGGCGGTCGCACCGGCGGAACCCTGATCGGCGCCGGCGTCGGCGCCGTCGCCGGCCACCAGATCGCCAAGCACAACCACCGCTGCTAGGGCGGCGCCCACCAATTCCTCCCCCCAAAGGGAGCTTTGCGAAACGTCGATGCGTCCTTCGACTCGTCGCTTCGCGCCGGCTCAGGATGACATAGTTCTATTATTTTCAATACATTACGTCATCCTGAGCCGCGCTCCTGAGAGCGCGAGTCGAAGGACGCACGATTAATGCAGCGGTCCCCTTCCTCCGACGGGGAAGGACGTGGGGCCGGTGCGCGCCGGAACTATCCGAACCGCCCGCCGATATAGTCCGCCGTGCGCTTGGCCCGGGGGGCGGTGAACAGGTCCACGGTGGGGCCGAACTCGATCAGCCGGCCCAGGAACATGAAGCCGGTATTGTCCGAGACCCGGGTCGCCTGTTGCAGGTTATGGGTGACGATGACGATCGTATATTCCTTCTTCAGCTCGACGATGGTCTCCTCGAGCTTGGCCGTGGACAGCGGGTCCAGGGCCGAGGCCGGCTCGTCCAGTAGCAGGACCTCGGGTCGCACGGCGATGCCGCGGGCCACGCACAGGCGCTGCTGCTGACCGCCGGACAGGCCAAGGCCCGACTGCTTCAGCTTGTCCTTCACCTCGTCCCACAGGGCGGCCTTGCGCAGGGACTCCTCCACCCGCACGTCCATCTCGCTCTTGGACAGGCCCTCATAGAGGCGCACGCCGAAGGCGACGTTGTCGTAGATCGACATGGGGAACGGGGTGGGCTTTTGGAACACCATGCCCACGCGGGAGCGCAGAGTGGCCACATCGACCTTGTGGTCCAGGATGTTCTCGCCGTCCAGCAGCACCTCGCCAACGGCCTTCTGCCCCGGATAAAGGCCATAGATGCGGTTCATGACCCGTAGCAGGGTGGACTTGCCGCAGCCGGACGGACCGATCAGGGCGGTGACGCCCTTGTTCAGGATCGGCAGGGTGACCCCGTGCAAGGCCTTGTGCTTGCCGTAGAAGAACTCGAGGTTCTTCACATGCATCTTGATCTGATCCCCAGGCAGCTCGACGGCGAACTGTTCGTAGGTTTCGGCGGTCATGGCGTTCATGAGGGGCGACGCTCCCGGGTGAGAAACCGCGCGCCAATATTGGCGGCGAGTACGGCGACAGCCAGCAGCAGAGCGGCGGTCCAGGCCAGGCGAACGAGGTCGTCGGCGGGCGTGGCGGCGAAGCTGAAGATGGCCGATGGCAAGCTGGCGAGGGGTTGGTTCAGGCCGAACCAGGGCTTGTTGAAGCCGAGGCTGAAGTTGGTGTTGCCAAGCGAGGTGAACAGCAGCGGCGCGGTCTCGCCGCTGATCCGGGCGAAGGCCAACAGGCCCCCGGTCAGGATGCCGCTGCCGGCGGCCTTCCACATGATCAGGCGGATGGCGGTCCATTTGGGCGTGCCCAGGGCCACACCGGATTCCCGCAGGGCCGTGGGTTGCAGGTTCAGCACGTCCTCGGTGGTGCGGGTGATGATGGGAACCGCGATCAGGCCCAGGGCCACGCCGCCGGCGAAGGCGGAGAAGCCGTGAAAGGGCGCCACCAGCCAGCCGGCGATCACCAGGCCGACCAGCACCGAGGGCGCCGACAAAAGGATGTCGTTCACGAACCGCACCAGTTGGGCGTAGAGGGAATTGCGCCCGTACTCCGCCAGCCAGGTGCCGGCCATGACGCCGACGGCGATGGCGAAGACCATGCCCAGAAAGCATAGCACGATGGAGCCGACGATGGCGTTGGCCAGCCCGCCGACCGATCCGGCCGCGGGGGTCACCTTCAGGAAGATATTGGCGTTCAGTCCGCCCGCGCCCTTGCTGAACAGGGTCCAGAAGATCAGGGCCAGGGCCGTCAGGGCGACCAGGGTCGTCAGATAGCAAAAGACCGTGAAACTGACATTGGCGATGGTGCGCCGGGTTCTGCGAAACGTGCTCATCCTGGGTCCCTTAGCTATGCTTGTCCGCGCCCAGCAGCGCGCGCGCCAGGGCCAGAACCGCGAAGGTGATCATGAACAGAACCAGGCCAAGGGCGATCAGCGAGGCCGTATGCATCTCGCCGGTGGCCTCATTGAACTCGTTGGCGATCGTCGAGGCGATGGTCGAGCCCGCCCCGAACAGGGACTTGGGCAGGTCGTGGGAATTGCCGATGATGAAGGTCACCGCCATGGTCTCGCCCAGGGCCCGGCCCAGGCCCAGCATCACCGCGCCGACGGCGCTGCGGCGCACATAGGGCAAGGTGATGGATGTGATCACCTCCAGGGTGGTGGAGCCCATGCCGTAGCCGCTCTCGCGCAGCTGGACCGGCACGGTCAGGAACAGCTCGCGCAGCACCGCGGCCATATAGGGCAGGATCATGATCGCCAGGATGATCGAGGCGGTCAGGATGTTGTCGCCGTTGGGCACCCCGGTGGTCAGGGTTTCCCAGATGCTCCCCGGGGGGGCCGCGGCCATCAGCGGCAGCTCAATATACTGGGCGAAGAAGGGGGCGAACACGAACAGGCCCCACATGCCGTAAACGATGGAGGGAATGCCCGCCAGCAGCTCAACCGCGATCCCGATCGGCCGGCGCAGGATCGGCGGGCAGAACTCCACCAGAAACACCGCCACCCCGAAGGCCAGCGGCAGGGCGAAGATCAGGGCCATGATCGCCGTGACCAGGGTCCCGACGATCGGGCCGGCCGCGCCGAACTCCTCGGTCACCGGATTCCAGTTGGTGTTGGTGAAGAAGTTCAGGCCGAACTTGTGGAACGCCGGCCAGCCTCCCACCGCCAGGGTCACCACGATCCCTGTGAGGGCGGCCAGCAAGGTCGTGGCCGCCGTGAAGCAGAGAATTTTGAAGAAAGGATCCAGCGCCGCGCCCTTGGGCGGCCGGCGGACGACGACGTCTGTGCTGAGTGTGGTCATGGGCCCCGCATGCCAAGCGGAGATCGACGCATCATCGACCTCCGCCGCATTCCTTCAGATCAACAACGCAGTTCGACTTACTTCGAGACGTAAACCGGCTTGCCGTCGGCGCCCTTGACGTTGGAGACCCAGGCCTTGCGGACCATGGTCTTCACGTTCAGAGGCAGCGCCACATAATCCAGGGCCACGGCGGCGGGGTCACCGCTCTTGTAGGCCCAGTCAAAGAACTTCAGCACCGAGGCGCCAGCCGCGGGGTTAGCCTGTTCCTTATAGACCAGGATGAAGGTCGCGCCGGTGATCGGCCAGGACGCGGCGCCCGGTTGATCCAGCAGCAGCAGATAGAAGCCCGGAGCCTTGGACCAGTCGCCATGGCCGGCGGCGGCGGCGAAGTTGTTGGCGTCCGGCGTGACGAACTTGCCGTCCTTGTTCTGCATCAGGGCGTAGGCCATGTGGTTCTGCTTGGCGTAAGCATATTCCACGTAGCCGATCGAACCGAGGGTTTGCTTGACGAAGGCGGCGACACCGTCATTGCCCTTGCCGCCCAGGCCGGTCGGCCATTGCACGGCGTCGCTGGCGCCGACCTTGGACTGCCACACGCCGCTCTTCATCGCCAGGTAGGAGGTGAACAGGAAGCTGGTGCCCGAGCCGTCCGAGCGGTGCACGACGGTGATCGGCAGGTTCGGCAGGTTCACGCCCTTGTTGTAGGCGGCGATCTGCGGATCGTTCCACTTCTTGATGTCGCCGAGATAGATCTGGGCGAGCAGGCTGCCGGTCAGCTTCAGCTGGCCCGCTTGCAGACCCGGCACGTTCATGACCGGAACCACGCCGCCGACCACGGTCGGAAACTGCATCAGGCCGGCCGCTTCCAGGTCTTCCGGCTTCAGCGGCTTGTCGGAAGCGCCGAAATCGACCGTCTTGGCCTTGATCTGCTTGATGCCGCCACCCGAGCCGATGGCCTGGTAGTTCAGGCCAATGCCCGATTGGGCGCGATAGGCTTCAGCCCACTTGGCATAGACGGGGGCGGGGAAGGTCGCGCCGGCGCCGTTCAGGTCGGCGGCGTGAGTCGCGGCGGCGGCGCCCAACGTCAGGGTCGCGCACGCGGTCGCGATGAGTCGTTTTAACATCCGTGTCTCCTTGGACCGCGACCGGATCGGCCGCTCGTTGCACGTCTCGCAATAATGACCGGACTTGTCAGTTTAGTGACAGCGGAGCTGGAATTGCGACATGGCTCCTAGAGATTGTGAATAACGCATATCAATAATCACCATATTATTCAGTGTACGGATGTTTTTGGATGCGCGATTAATCGTTGATTAATAAGGGGGAATGACTTGGGTGTCGCAAGCCAGGGCGCTTTTCCCGCCGCATGCGATTGGCCTTCGGGAATTTTTCGCGACAGGTTCCGCGCGCCCGGTCCGCGCTGAGCCCGCGTCCGGGGCTAGTCCCTTGACGCGACATGGTTTCACGGCCTGCGAAAGCCGCTATGCGTCGGGACTGATCATGGTTAGTTTTCCTCCTGGGCGCGATGTTGGGCGGGCGCGCGTTCGTGAGTGTGATTGTTCCGCGCCGCTGGATTGAACTGCGCATGAAATCCAAGAGGCCGTCTCCCCTGGTGTTCACCGCGGGCGCATCGCGGACCCCGGTCGCTGGCGGCGGCCCCGGCGCCATGGCGGAAGACCCGGGCGCGCCGCCCAGAGCCGAGACCATCTCCGTCCCCACCCCAGAAACCGACATCGACGCCGACATCGATACCGAACTTCAGATCGAGCCCCCCATTCCCGACACCATCGACCTGCACGCCTTCGAGATCCGCGCGCCCGACCCCATCGGCGCCGTCGCCCCCGCCGACGAGCGCCTGATCCAGAGCCAGGACGCCAGCGCCGCCCTGCCCCTGCTCAATCCCTCCGCGGCCCTGGACGAAACCATCGCCGCCCCCAGCCCCCGGCCGGTCATCGCCGCCGCCGCGGTGGCCTCGGCGATCTGGGCCCTGGCCCCGATCATGTTCGCCTGGGGTTATCGCCACGAGGTCGTCCCCTTCAACAACGACATCTTCGCCCTGACCGTGCTCGCCCTGATGGCCATCGGCCCCATGGCCCTGGTCTGGGTCGCGGCCTATGTGGTCCATCAGGGCCGGCGCCTGGCGGCGGAGACCCGCCGCGCCCAGGCCCTGGCCAACAGCCTGATGCAGCCCGCGGCCCTGGCCGCCCGGGGCGCCGGATCGGCGGTGGAGCAGGTCCGCGCCGAGATCCTCAACGCCACCAGCGCCGCCGACCGCGCCCGGGGCGAGCTTCTGGCCCTGCGCGATGTCCTGGCCGCCGAGAGCGCCCGGCTGGTGGAGGCCACCCAGGGCTCCCACCGCACGGCCCTGGCCCTCACCGACAGCCTGGGCGGCGAGCGCGAGCGCATGAGCCAGATGGCCTCGACCCTCGACACCCAGGCCGCCAGCGTCACCGACGCCATCGCCCGCCAGGCCCACATGGTCGCCGAGGCCTCGGACCTGGCCGAAACCCAACTGCGCGAGGCCGAGGCCGCCCTCACCGCCCGCGCCGCCGACCTGGCC
>JARLIP010000120.1 GCA_031291685.1 Caulobacteraceae bacterium
ATCGGCGACATCCCCCAGCTGAAGCGCGCCTTCCAGGAGGGGTTGGACATCCACGCCATGACCGCCTCGGAAATGTTCGGGGTTCCCATCGAGGGCATGCCGGCCGAGGTGCGCCGCCGGGCCAAGGCGATCAATTTCGGCATCATCTATGGCATCTCGGCCTTTGGCCTGGCCAACCAGCTGTCGATCCCCCGGGACGAGGCCGGGGCCTATATCAACACCTATTTCGAGCGCTTCCCCGGCATCCGCGCCTATATGGACCGCACACGGGCCCTGGTGCGCGAACAGGCGTTCGTCACCACCATCTTCGGGCGCAAGGTCAATATTCCGGGCATCCGTTCCAAGACCGTGGGCGAGCGGCAGTTCTCCGAGCGGGCGGCGATCAACGCCCCGATCCAGGGCGCGGCGGCCGACGTGATCCGCCGGGCCATGGTCCGCATGCCCGCGGCCCTCAAGGCCGAGGGCCTGTCGGCGCGGATGCTGCTGCAGGTGCACGACGAACTGGTGTTCGAGGCCCGCCAGGAGGAGGCGGACGCCGTCTGCGCCGTGGCCCGCCGGGTGATGGAGCGGGCGGCCGAGCCGGCCGTGGCCCTCACCGTGCCCCTGGTGGTCGAGGCCCGCGCCGCCGCCAACTGGGACGAGGCGCACTAGGCGGCGGGCGAGAGCCCCCTCCACCATGCTTCGCATGGTCCCCCTCCCCCAAAGGGGGAGGAATTAGAAAGGGTTAGCGCCAAGCCCAATTCCTCCCCCTTTGGGGGAGGGGGACCGCGAAGCGGTGGACGGGGCCAGCGCGGCCCTACTTCAGACTGCGGATCACGGCCTTGAGCAGGACCGCCCGGCGCGCGGTGATGTCCGGGGCGTTCAGTTCCTCGCGGGCGCCTTCCAGCACCCGGCCGCCATGGCGACAGCCCAGGCCCCAGGCCTGGGGGCGAACCTCGGGCGGCGGCTTGCCGTCGCCCATGAGGGTCTTGAGGGTCTCCAGCACCCGTTTCACAAGGGGCGCGCTCAGCCGGCCTTGGTGCCGCGAAGGCCCAGGATGTCGGGCAGGCGCGGGGCCGACCGGGTGGTGGTGGAGCGGGGATCGTTGAGCCCGCCGACGGGGCGGGGCAGGGGGCGTTGCAGCTTGGACATGACGTCCTTTCACGCTGGACGGCGCCCGCGGGGGCGCGGGCGACCGCCAGCAGGCCTAAGTCTAACAGGTCGCCTCGCAGAAAGCGCGGTCGATCCGGGCGCGCAGGGCGCCCTCCAGGGATTGGTCCGGGCGGATGTCCGGGGCATGGATGAAGGCGGCCGCCAGGGCCTTGTGCACCAGCAGGAAGGCGGCGTTGGCGTCGTCCTCCAGGTCGCGGGCGTAGCGATGCAGGGGCTCGGACAGTTTCAAGAGTTCCAGATGGTGTTCAGCAGGGTCGGACATGGAAAGCCTCCAGTCGTCCGGACAGGTTTCCGGGCGCTTCGGTCGGGGTCGATCAGGATTTGGGATTTGCCGGCGAACCGACAACTACACATATGGGTGGGCAACCGAGAAATTCAAGGCTGTCAGCCGAGGTTCCTCAGTCGAGGCGCCGTGATTTACTAAACATATTGAAAACGCGAATAGCTCAGATTGGCTTCAGAAAATCAGAGTACGCATGAAATTGAATAGGCCGAACAATAGCGGAATTCGTTCAAATGGCTATTGAAATGAAATAAATTGTATCTATCGGGCGCTGATGATTTGAGAATATGAACGTGGTCATCTCGAAAGTGTGCTAAGTCACCCGCAAGGGAAACCGGCGCCGAACCGGTGGGTCGTGAACCGCCGCGCGCCGCGCGACTTCGCCGCCATCCCAAAGGGCATGGTCATGGACGCCAGTCTCAGGGGCATCAATCTCAGGGGCGCCAGTTCACAGGGCGCCGATATGCCGACCACCAAGTCTCAGCCCCGAACCGCGTCCCGCGCCCCCAGTTCATGGGGCCTGGGCAAGGGGCGTGACCGTTCCCCGCTCAAGCATCTGGGCGCTCTTCGCGGCGCGGGGATGCTGACCTGGTCCGGCGGCGGCGCGGGCCTGGCGGCGGAGTACGAACTCGACGTCTATGAGCGTGGGGCGGTGCGCACGGTCACCGGCTCCCTCGAGGGCGATTTTTCCACCCTGCTGGGCGAGGACGGCGAGGCGCTGGCCCTGACCAGCCTGCGTCTGCGCCTGGAAGACGGCCGGCAACTGACCGTCGAACTGACCGATATCGACCCGTCCACGGCCGGGTTCGACGCCCAGGGCGCCAGCGTCGCGGTCGAACTGCCGCCGCCGCGGGACTGAACGCTCCAGAACTGAGGCTGACCGCTGGGGCTGCTCACCCATCACCGTCATCGCCGCTTGCGGCGATCCATTCCGTGAACGAGACCGGGTTAATGTGCGTGGGATTTAGTCTGATACCAACGGCGCTGGTGTTTGACCGCTAGGCTCAGCATCCTCAACCGATCTTCCCGGCGAATGCCGGGATCCAGATGACAAAGCTCAGGTCTGTCAACAAGAAGAGCCTTAAATCACTTGCCACTGCGCTCTATGATCTGGGCCCCGACCTTCGCCGGGGAGAACGGATAGGGGTAGGCCGAGCCTCTATCACCAAGCTTCAGCGGTCAATCTCAATGGCCGTTGGTATAATTCCACAATAATCGTCACGGTGAGGCGCGGGGCGAAGCGCCGCGTCTCGAACCACGCACCGATGCTCCCTCAAAACCCGCCGCCTCAAAGCTCGTCAAACGGCGGCGGCAACTGGCCGGTCTTGAACAGGATGGTGGGGGTCTCGTCATAGTCCCCCATCTCCGCGTCGCCGGAGGTGGTGAAGGCCACCACCCCCAGCCGCAACGGGCCCAGGCGCTCGCCCTTGCGGCGGGCTTCCTCGGCGGACTTGCAGATCACCGCCTGCTCGGCCTTCAGGGCCTTGCCGCGGCCGGCCACGAAGGCCTGCACCAGATAGATCGTCTCTTTGGCCATCGGACGGGGCGCCTTGGCTCTCTGACCTATTTCTTCTTCATCAGGGGGGAGAGGAAGGACTGGGTCACAGTCTCGGTCTTGGGCTTTTCAGCCTTGGGTTTGCGCACTTCGCGATTGCTCTTCTTCTGACCTTTGGCCACGACGGATCTCCTGTTGGACGGCAAGATGGGGGCGGCGCGCGCCAGGGCTGGCGCGGCCACGGGGCGTCACCGGGATGGGGCGCGCCGAAAACCCCGAGCGGCGAAAATCCCTGGGGCGACGATAGGCTTTGTCATGGTCATCGATCCCCTTTCCGGGGCGGCGAGCAGCCCCGCGGAGCAGGGCCGAACACGCCGGAGGGGCGCGCCGAAACGCGCCTGATCATCAATCTACCACATCCCGGGGCCGCCGCCCGGTGAATTCGGGATCAGCGTTCTGAGCGCGCCCTCGCCTGAACGCCTCTTGCCCGGCCGCCGATCGATCAGGCGGCCATGCCCGCGGTCTGGGCCAGGGTGCGGATATTGGCCAGGACCTCGGGCGCCGCGGCCAGGGCCGAGCGGGTCTCCGGCGCGCGGATCAGGCGCATGGCCTCGGCCTTGGCGCGTTCGGACACGGGCCCCAGGGGCGCAGCATCCCCGGCGGCGATGCGCAGGAGCAGGGTCAGCCGGTGAATCGGCGGCGCGTCGGCCCGGGCCAGATAGGCGGTCAGCTTGGCGTCGGCCTCGATCATGGCGCCCACGTCCCCGATCTTGGCGGCGATCGGCTTGGCGTCCTCGGGGGCCAGGCCCGCGCCCAGAACCGAGCGTTGCAGCTGGGCCAGGGCGGCGAGCTTGGCCAGAGGGGTCTCGGCGGAGTTGCGCATTTCGGTCTCGAACCGCAGGGCGCCGACATTGGCGGCGATCCAGCGATTGGCCTGGCGCTTGTTGGCCGGGCCGGTGACGTTTTCCGCCAGCCACATCAAGGCCTGGACCTCGGACAGGGCCGAGCGCCTCACATCCTTCAGATAGGACTCGACGAAGTCGCTGCGCACCAGCAGTTGGGAGCGCGCGATGAAGGCCTCCTGCACCTCCTCCACGCTGAGCACCCGTCCGGCCGCCGCCGTCAGCGACATGGCCAGGGCTCGCAGGAGTTCGATCTCGCCATCGGCGTCGGTGGGGCGCAGGCGGCGCGGGCCGATCAGTTCCTGGATCACCCGGCGCATGATGGCCACGCGCACGGGCTCGAAATAGGGACCGTCCAGCCAGTTGGCCAGGCGCGCGGCGGGTCCCGTCAGGGCCGGCATCACCTTGGCCACGGCCGGTTCGATGCGGATCAGGGCCTCGACCGCGTCTCCGGCGGCCAGACGCACCATGGCCGCCAGCATCCCGCCCAGGTCCAGATCGCCGCCCAGAAGCTCGGCTATGCCGGTGCGGGTGCCCAGGATCTCGGCCAGGGGCTGCTCGATCACCTGGAAGGCCAGGACCCGCGCCGCCGGCGCCTGGGGCGCGACGTCGGCCAGGTCCAACAGGCGGGCGACCTTGTCGCTCCAGTTGCGGCCGGGGCCAATCTTGCAGGCTACGCCTGCGCCCAGCAGATAGTGCCGCTCTGGATCATGAATCAGGCGTTGGCAGACGTCGGAGAAGCGCTCCTTGTCCAGATTGGGAAAGGTTCCCTTGCGTCCATCCTTGATCACCCGGTCGATGGTGGACTGGGCCAGGCGCTGGAAGCCTCGGATCAGTTCATGGACGCTGACGCCCCGGGCGGAGGCCTCGGGCACGGCCACCTTCTGGATGGCGTGCTGCAGGTCCATGCCCGCCGCGTCCAGCATCTCGGCCAGATCCGGGCGGTGCAGAAGCTCAAACGGCGTGGCCCGGTTGCGCGACAAAAATCCGTCCAGCAGGCGACCGATCCGGTCCCGGGCGTGGCCGGTATAGAGATCCTGGGGGGTGACGCACAGGGGATCGAGATTTTCCCGCGGAGCCTTGGACTTTTTCCGCTCGGGCTCGCCCTGATTGAAGATGACCACGGATTTGAACTCGCGGGTGTCGGTGTCCAGGGTCTCCTTGCTGACCTTGGCGGCGATGGCCCTGCCGACGCCGAGCAGTTCCCCGGCGGCCTTCAGCGCCGCCGCCCGATCCTCGGTGGCGAGTTCCAGGGTCCATGATGAGGTTGACTTACGCCTTACAAAAACTTCGAAATGAATTTGGTGGCGTTCCATCGGACGTCCTTTTTTCTCAAGGACAACCATAGGCGTCAGGGCTTAAGACCACGTTGCAGCCGTTTCGCCACAGTTTCGCCAGGGTGCGTTGCTCCAAGCGGGCGGCATTCATAGCTTTGCGGGGCGAACGCAGCCCCTGGGACGTAGAGATGGCGAAGATCACCCTGGTGGATGATGACGAGAATATCGTCACCTCCATATCCTTGGCCCTGGAAAGCCTTGGCCATACGGTCAAGGCCTATCACGACGGCGTCTCCGGCCTTGCCGCCTTGGAGAGCGATCCCCCGGATCTGGCGATCCTTGATGTGAAGATGCCCCGCATGGACGGGATGGAGGTTCTGCGGCGCCTGCGGCAGAGCACGGACCTGCCGGTGATCATCCTCACCTCCAAGGACGACGAGATCGACGAGATCCTCGGCTTCAACCTCGGCGCCGACGACTATATCCACAAGCCCTTCAGCCAGAGACTGCTGATCGAGCGGGTCAAGGCGGTGCTGCGCCGCGCCGATCCGGTGGAGCAGGAAGGCAGCCCCGCCGCCGCCGCGGCGGCCTCCAAAGCCATCAAGCGAGGGCGCCTGACCCTGGATCCCGCCCGGCACGACAGCCTGTGGGACGGCAAGCCGGTCAAGTTGACCGTCACCGAATTCCTGCTGCTGCAATCCCTGGCCCAGCGCCCCGGCTTCGTGAAAAGCCGCGACAACCTGATGGATGCGGCCTACGACGATCAGGTCTATGTCGATGACCGCACCATCGACAGCCACATCAAGCGCATGCGGCGCAAGTTCCGGCAGGTCGATCCTGAATTCGACGCGATCGAAACCCTCTATGGCGTCGGCTATCGATACCGCGAGGTCTGACGCAGAGATCGGGCTGGCGCCGCATCGCGGCTGGCGCCTGCCCGGCTCGCGCCTCGGCCGGCTGATCATCGTCCTCAATCTTTTGGGCCTGGCGATCTTGATCGTCGGGGCCCTGGTGCTGAACGAAACCCGCCAGGGTCTGATCAACGCCGAGATCGACAGCCTGACCACCCAGGGCGAGTTCATCGCCAATGTGATCGAGAAGGCCGCCACCCGGGGAGACCCGGAGCCGATGCTCGAGCCGGATCTGACGCGCAAGACCATCGACCTGTTGTTCATTCCCAAGTTGCAGCGGGCGCGGATCTTCGACGCCCACGGCGCCCTGGTGGCCGACAGCTATGTCATCGCCGACCGGGTGGAGCTGAAACCCCTGCCCCCGGCGCGCAAGCCCGGCGAGATCCGCCTGAACGACTGGCTGCGGGACCGCGACGCCCGGCCGGAGGCCGTGGCCCAGGCCCGCGCCGATCTCAACGCCGAGGTGGCCCGGGCCCTGAAGGGCGAGCGGGTGCATCTGCTGCGCCGGGCCCAGAACGGCGACCGGGTGGTCTCGATCTCGATCCCCATCCAGTATGTGCACGCGGTCCTGGGGGTGCTGACCCTGGAGGCGGGGGATGTCGACCAGATCATCGCCGCCCAGCGCCGGGCCCTCCTGCCCTTCATCCTGGTCGATATCGCCGTGACCCTGGTCTCGTCCCTGCTGCTGAGCCGTCTGGTGGCCGAGCCGGTCCTGCGCCTGGCCAGGGCCGCCGACCGGGTGACCGCGGCCCGGGCCCGGGCCATCTCCCTGCCCGACATCGCCAGCCGCGACGACGAACTGGGGGACCTGACCCGCTCCCTGGAGACCATGACCTTCGCCCTGTCGGAACGGATGGACGCCATCGAGCGTTTCGCCGCCGACGTGGCCCACGAAATCCGCAATCCCCTGACCTCGATCCGTTCGGCGGTGGAGACCCTGGACCTGATCAGCGATCCCGTGGCCCGGGACCGGCTGACCAGCATCCTCAAGCAGGATGTGCAGCGCCTGGACCGCCTGATCACCGACATCTCCAACGCCTCGCGCCTGGACGCGGAGCTGTCGCGGGAATCGCCACGCCGGATCGACATGGCCCGGCTGATCGGCGACATCGCCGAACTCTATGTCCAGTCGGCCAGGCCTGGCGAGGCGGTGGTGCGGTTCATCCCGCCGGCCAATGGCGAGCCGGCCATGGTCCAGGGTCGCGAGGGCCCCTTCAGCCAGGTGTTCCGCAACCTGATCGACAACGCCCGCTCCTTCTCGGTCCTGTCCGACCGCGATCCCTCGGAGGTGCGGGTCGCCGTGCGCCGGGCGGGCCACGAGGTGGTGACCACGGTGGAGGACGACGGCCCGGGTATTCCGGCGGAGAACCTCGAGACGGTGTTCGAGCGCTTCTACACCTCCCGGCCCAAGGGGGCGGCTTTTGGCGGACACTCGGGGCTGGGCCTGTCCATCGCGCGGCAGATCATCCAGGCCCATGGGGGCCGGATCCGGGCCGAGAACCGAACCGACGCCGACGGCAAGATCCTGGGAGCCCGGTTCGTGGTCACCCTGCCGGAGAGCCGCGCGTGATTCGCCATGGAGGCCTGATTGCACGTCGGGAGCCCGGCGGCTGGCGGGGCGTGCTGATCGAGGGCGGCAGCGGGAGCGGAAAAAGCGACCTGATGCTGCGGGCGCTGTCCGCCGGCTGGACCCTGGTGGCGGACGACCGTGTGGTGGTGTGGTCCTGCGGCGAAAACGCCTATGGCCGGGCCCCGGACACTCTCGCCGGACTGATGGAGATTCGAGGCCTGGGCGTTCTGGCGCAACCCTTTCGGGCCTTTGCCGTCATAGCCCTGGTGGTGCGTCTGGTTCCTCCCGAAGCCATGGCCCGAATGCCTGAACCGGCCTCGACCGAGGTCGCCGGGCGCCCGATTCCCGCGGTGGATCTGGTCGCCTGGGAGGCGTCCTGCGTCGACAAACTCGCTTGTGCTCTGAGTCATCTTGGCCTTCCGCTCTAACCGGCGTATCAAGCCGGCGTCGCCGGGCGGGGATTCCCCGGTTTCGGGAGGGGTCCCGTGAGTTTTACTGAATGATCGGTCTGGTCATCGTCACGCATGGGCGTCTGGCGCAGGAGTTCCTGTTCGCCATGGAGCATGTCGTCGGTCCGCAGACCGGCGTCGTGGCCGTATGCATCGGGCCCGACGACGACATGGAGCAGCGACGCCGCGACATCCTCAAGGCCGTGGCCGACGTCGATGACGGGGACGGGGTGATCCTGCTCACCGACATGTTCGGCGGCACGCCCTCCAACCTGGCCATCTCGGTGATGGACCAGACCCGGGCCGAGGTGATCGCCGGGCTGAACCTGCCCATGCTGATCAAACTGGCCAGCGTGCGCACCCGCGAGGACCTGCCCACCTGTGTCGCCCACGCCCAAGAGGCGGGCCGCAAATATATCTCCGTGGCCTCTTACGTCCTCGCCGGCGATAAGTGATCATCACGGCAATGAAGGTCGCGCAGACGGTCGAAATCGTGAACGAGCGGGGGCTGCACGCCCGCGCCTCGGCCAAGTTCGTCAAGCTGGCCGGGGATTTCGACGCCGAGGTCACCGTCAGCCGGGACGGCCAGACCGTGGACGCCCGCTCGATCATGGGCCTGATGATGCTGGCCGCCGGCATCGGCTCCACCATCGAGATCGCCGCCGAGGGCCCAGAGGCCAAGGCCGCCCTGGCCGCCCTGACCGATCTGGTGGCCGCGCGGTTCGACGAGGACCGCTGAGGGGCCGCCCGAGAATCCCTTCTCCCACAAGGGGTGAAGGGAAAATTGTGGACCCTGTCCAGATCTGTGAATGCCATAGGGCGAAGGCCGGGGAGAGCGGATAGGGGCGGATCAAGGCCTCATCAGCAAGCCCTAGAGTCGAACCCAACGGCCGCTCGTGCGACTCCGTCGAGCCGAAAAACCCCGACTGGCCGAACCAGCCGGGGGGATCGCATCCTAGAACTGCGCCGACAGGCTGACGAAGAACTGGGTCGGCGGGATCGGGAAGCCGGAATAGGTGGACGAGACGGTGGGGGAGCCGATGGTGGATATCCCTCGCTCATTGGTCAGGTTGGTGACGTTGACGCTGACCTTGCTGGACTTGACGTAGTAGCCGGCCGGCACGTTGAAGCGGTAGCTGGCTTCCAGGCCGAGCAGGAAGTAGCTCTTGACCGAGATGTCGTTGATGTAGGTCGCGTAGCGCTTGCCCACATAGTCGCCCGAGATCTGGGCTTCGAACGGCCCGAAATTGGTGCTGGCGACGAACTTGTTCATCCAGTCGGGGCTGTCGGGCACCGACTTGCCGGCGGTCTTGGTCACGATGCCCGCCGCGCCGCTGATATAGTTCTGGTCATAGATCGAGCGGTTGTAGGACACGGCGTCATAGAAGGCGAAGTGCTGGCCGAAATGCAGGGTCCCCGCGATATCCACCCCATCGGTGCTCACGCTGCCCACATTGGCCAGGATCGCGGCGCCCGGGTTGATGAAGTTGTAGGCCGCGATGTTCAGCAGCCGGTTGGAGAAATCCACGTGGTAATAGCTGGCCTGCATCTCGTAGCCCGTCAGCGG
This sequence comes from Caulobacteraceae bacterium, assembly GCA_031291685.1. Classification (GTDB taxonomy): domain Bacteria; phylum Pseudomonadota; class Alphaproteobacteria; order Caulobacterales; family Caulobacteraceae; genus Poindextera. The sequence continues at coordinate 9,607 of JARLIP010000120.1, forward strand.
ACCCAGATCCAAGGCGCGGTGGCTGCGCAGCCCCACCTCATAGGTCCAGGATTTTTCCGGGTGGACCGTGTCCTTGAACAGATCGAACGCCGCCTGGGTCGCCAGGCTCCAGGGTGACAGGCCGCCGGCACCATAGGTGATGTACTGGCGCATGTTCTCCTGGACGTTGAAGAACAGCTGCTCGTGGGCCGTGGCGTCCCACACCGCGCCCACCTGGGGTAGGAAATATTCGCGGGTGTCGATCTCGCCCTGGGGCAGGGCCTTGGCCGGCAGCTGTTCGACCGGGAACGAGCCCCGGGCGAATTGCAGGCTGGATTTGAAACCGGCTTGCAACAGCAGATCCTCGCGGATCCGCCACTGGTCCTGCAGGTGGAAGACGAAGACGTTGTTGCTGATCTGGCTTTCGTACTGGGTGAAGGCCGGGTTCTTCGGCACGGAATAGGGGGTCAGGTCGTTATTGGCGGCGGCGAAGGGGAACCAGTTGCGGTCGGTCTGGGAATTGACCCGCTCGTACCAACCGCCCAGTTCGACGTCGTGGCCGCCGTAATGCAGCTTCATGGTCGAGATCAGGCCGCCCCGGTCGATCAGGTACTCGGTCTCGCGCACCTCATAACCCGTGCCGCCGAAGACGTTCACCAGATTCTGACCCGGGAAATAGACGGCGAACAGGGTCGGAAGACCGGCCTGGTTCACCGGGCCCGCCACCAGGCCGCGACCTTCGTCATGATGGTAGTAGAGCTGGTTGGACCAGGTGACGTTGGGGTTCAGGTTCCAGTCGTACTTGGCGTAGCCCAGATAGTCTTCCCGCTGAGCGGCGCTGTAGTAGTTGCTGAAATTGGAATACAGGGTTGCGGCGGCTTTGGGAGCGCCGTTGCTATCAAGATATGACAGGCCGGCCTTCAGGTCGGGATAGAGGAACGGCCGCGTGTAGGGGGTGTAGGGAATGTATGATGTCCCTATCCCGAAATTGGTCGCGTCCTCGTTGGGCTCGACCTTGTTGGAATAGTCGAAGAACACCGTCAGCTTGCCGGCCTCGCCGTCATGCACATACTTGGCGTTGACCTGGTCGCCCTTCTGGTGGCCGTTGAAGTCCCAGGCCTTCTGGTCCTGGTGCAGATAGGTGACATAGGCGGTGTTGCCGCCCATGAATTCCCCGGTGTCCAGGCGAACGAAGGTGCGGGTGGTCTTGTAGCTGCCCAGGGTCTCGTCGATCCGCGCCCCGCGCTCATGGGTGGGGTCGGCGGAGAAGGTCTCGATGGCGCCGCCCAGATTGCTGGTGGAGGCCACCCCCAGGTCGCCGGCGCCGGAGGACAGCAGCACCCGGCCGGTGTTCTCGCTGGTCAGGGCGCGGGAGACGCTCAGGCCGTTATAGTTGCCGTACTGCTGGTCCCCGAGGGGCACGCCGTCCATGGTGTAGCCCAGCTGCTGGGTGCTGAAGCCGTGGACGAACAGGGCTTCGTTCTGTTCGTTGTTGCCCCAGGGGTCGGCGGTTTCGAACAGCACGCCGGGCAGGGTCTGGATCGCCTTCAGCGGGCTGACCCCGGGCAGGATCTTCTGGATCTCGATGGCGCCCAGGGACACGGACGAGCGGGTGGTGCGCTTGAGGGTGACGACGATGTCGCTGGAGGGGGCGTCCGTGGCGGCCGGCTGGGCCGCCGGCGCGGCGTCGGCCGCGCGAGCCGCGAGGCCGGCGGACAGAACCGCCAGGGCCGATGTCAGAAACAAGGCTGTGCGCAGCACGCGCCGCGGCGAAAGTCCCATGGATTATCCCCTTTTTTGGCGGCGCGGAGGAGCGCGCCGCTGCAATCGGGTCGCCATAGGGGCGTGTCGCAATGCTTCGGTAACGAAACAAAGATCGTTTTATGACGGGGAGGGCCAGGGGGAGCGGCCGGCGCCCCCACCGGCCCAGGCGGTGTCCTACTCCGCCGCGACCGGCTCCGCCGCCGCGCCGGAGCCCATCGGCCGCAGGCCCAGGTCGGTGAACAGCTTGGCGTCGGTGTCCTCGTCCGGATTTCGGGTGGTCAAAAGCTTGCCGCCGACGAACATGGAGTTGGCGCCGGCTAGAAAGCACAGGGCCTGCAATTCACGGCTCATATGCTCGCGCCCCGCCGACAGCCGCACCACGCCCTTGGGGCAGACCAGGCGGGCGACGGCCACGGTGCGGACGAACTCCAGGCCGTCCACCGGCTCGCTGTCCCCCAGGGGCGTGCCCTTGATCGGCATCAGGTCGTTGATCGGCAGGCTGTCCGGGTGCTCGGGCAGGTTGGCCAGGGCCAGCAGCAGGCCCGCGCGGTCGCGGCGGGTCTCGCCCATGCCGACAATGCCGCCGCAGCAGACCGAGATGTCCGCCGCCCGCACCGCCGCCAGGGTCTCCAGGCGATCCTGATAGGTGCGGGTGGTGACCACGGTGGAATAGTAGTCCGGGCCGGTGTCGAGGTTGTGGTTGTAATAGTCCAGGCCCGCCTCCTTCAGGGCGGCGGCCTGGTGCGGCTGCAACATGCCCAGGGTGGCGCAGGTCTCAAGACCCAGGGCTTTCACGCCCGAGATCATCGCCGCGACCTTGGGCAGGTCGCGATCCTTCAGGTCCCGCCAGGCGGCTCCCATGCAGAACCGCTGGGCGCCGCCTGCCTTGGCCTGGGCGGCCTCGGCGATCACCGACTGGACCTCCATCAGCTTGGAGGCCGGCACCCCGGTTTCGAAATGCTGGGACTGGCTGCAATAGCCGCAGTTCTCGGCGCAGCCCCCGGTCTTGACCGACAGCAACCGCGACAGCTGCACCTCGGACGGATCGAACCAGCGGCGATGAACCTCGGCCGCGCGGAACACCAGTTCGGTGAAGGGCAGGTCGTAGAGCGCTTCCACCTCGGCCAGGGTCCAGTCGTGGCGCGGCAGGGCGGGATCGGTCAGGGGCACGGGAGCCTCCACAAAAGCTTCTTCATCAGGCCATTGCCATGGACATGGCTCTTTCGCCATATCTGCTGACCTGGATCAGGCTCGGGAATAAGCTCCGCGCCTAGGGTCCGCAAGCCCGCTAACCTTAGGGAATAGGCGTTGGAGACCGAGCTGAAGTTCGAGATCGACGCTGAGTGCGCCGCAGGGTTGCGACTGCGGTTGGGGCTTTCCGGTGATGGCCGGCGTCTGCGATCAGTCTATTACGACACCCCCGACCTGGCCCTGAAAGCGGAGGGCTTCGTCCTGCGCGTGCGGCACAAGGGCGATGGCTGGGTGCAGGGGATCAAGAAGGCCGATCGCGGTCGCCTGTTCAGCCGTCACGAGTGGGAAACCACCCTGACCAGCGAGGCCCTCGACTTCGAGGCCATCGACAAGACCCCCCTGGGCAAGGTCCTGACCGCCGAGCGCCGGGCCGCCCTCCAGGCCGCCTTCGAGGTGGACGTGGTCCGCACCCAGCGCGATCTCGATCTGGACGGCGCGGTGATCGAGGTGGCCCTGGACGAGGGCGAAGTGCGCGCCGACGGTCGCCGCACGCCCATCCACGAGATCGAGTTGGAACTCAAGACGGGCGACCCCGCCGCCCTGTTCGCCTTGGCGCGGGATCTCGACTGCGAATGCATGGACCTGTGCTTCATCACCAAGTCCGCCCGGGGCTTCGCCCTGGCCGCCGGGGAGGCGCCCGGGGCTGTGGGTTTTCGCTATCCGCCCCTGAAGCCGGATCAGACCGCCGCCGAGGGTTTTCGCGCCATCGCCGCCGCCGCCCTGGCCCAGATCGCGGCCAACGCCGCCGTCCTGCGCCAGCATCGCAACGGAGAGGCCCTGCACCAGCTTCGGGTGGGCCTGCGCCATCTGCGCAGCGCCATCTCCCTGTTCGAGCCCCTGATCAGCCCCGGCGCGGTCCAGGGGATCAAGGGCGACCTGCGCTGGCTGGCCCGGGCCTGCGATGGGGCGCGGGATCTTGATGTGTTCATGGAGGGCGCCTTCGCCGAGGCCGCCGCCGCGGCGCCGAACACCTCCGGCCTGACTGACCTGACCCTGACCCTGGAGAACCGCCGCAATCAGGCTCACGTCCAGGCCCGTCGCGATGTCGGCGAGCGACGTTTCCGGACCCTGATGCTGGAGACCGCCGCCTGGGTCGAGGCCGGGGACTGGGCGGATGACCCCGAACGGGCCGGTCTGCGGGCCACTGAACTGAAGCCCTTCGCCCAGGATCTCCTCGAGCGGGCCCGCCACCGGGTGGCCAAGCGCGCCAAGGCCCTGGACGCCCCGGACCAGGCCGCTCGTCACCGGCTGCGGGTGGCCTGCAAGACCCTGCGCTATGCGGCCGCCTATTTCGCCCCCGTGTTCGGCAATGCTGAGGCCGCCCGCGACTATATCCGCCTGGCCGGCGAGGCCCAGGACGTCCTCGGCGGCCTGACCGATATCGTCTCCAGCGAGGCCCTGTGCGCCGAGATGGCCTCGGGGCCAAACGGCGCCCCGGCCCAGCCCTTCGCCGCCGGCTACCTGGCCGGCCGCCTCAACGCGGGCGAAGCCGCCGCCCTCAAGGCCTCGCGCAAGGCGGTGCGCAAGCTCTTGAAGTCCGAACCGTTCTGGTAGGGCGGACTCTTTCCCTTCTCCCCTTGTGGGAGAAGGAGGGGCCCATGGC
>JARLIP010000121.1 GCA_031291685.1 Caulobacteraceae bacterium
CCTGCTGGCTGGCGGCAACTCAGCCCCCCATGCGGACAACCGCGCGCCGCCCGCCGACTGGCTGGCCCTGATCCGGGCCTATCGCGCCGTCGCGGGCGTGGGGGGGCCGGGGCATACGTCGATCCCGCTGCTGTTCGGCATCGACGCGGTGCATGGTCACAACAAGATCGTCGGCGCGACCCTGTTTCCGCACAATGTCGGGCTGGGCGCCGCCCGCGATCCGGAGCTGATTGGTCGGATCGGCCAGGCCACCGCCGAGGAGGTCGCAGCCACCGGAGCCGACTGGACCTTTGGCCCGACCCTGGCTGTGCCCCGGGACGTCCATTGGGGCCGCAGCTATGAGGGCTATGCGGAGGAGCCTGAGGTGGTGAGCCGCTATGCCGGCCCCATGACCCTGGGCCTGCAGGGCTCCCTGGTTCCCGGCCAGACCCTGGATCGACGCCACATCATCGGATCGGCCAAGCATTTCCTGGCCGACGGGGGCACCGAGGGCGGCGTCGATCAGGGGGACGCCAAGATCTCGGAAGCCGATCTGATCCGCCTGCACGCCCAAGGCTATCCTCCGGCCATCGACGCCGGGATCCTGTCGGTGATGGCGTCCTTTTCCAGCTGGAACGGGGTCAAGCACACCGCCAATCCCAGCATCCTGACCGATGTGCTCAAGGGGCGCCTGGGCTTCCAGGGGTTCGTTGTCGGGGATTGGAACGCCCACGGCCAGGTGGCGGGCTGCCAGGTAACCGACTGCCCCGCCGCGCTGAACGCCGGGCTCGACATGTATATGGCCCCGGACAGTTGGAAGGGCCTGTTCGACAACACCCTGACGGAGGTCAAGTCCGGCAAGATCCCCATGGCGCGGCTCGATGACGCCGTGCGCCGCATCCTACGGGTGAAGCTCAAGGCGGGCCTGTTCGATGGCGAGTCGTCCATTGCGGGGCGCTTCGATCTGCTGGGCTCCGCGGACCATCGGGCCGTCGCCCGCCAAGCGGTGGCGGAATCCCTGGTGCTGCTCAAGAACAATGGCGGCGTGCTGCCGGTCAAGGCCTCCGCCCGTGTGCTGGTGGCCGGGGACGGGGCCGATGATATCGGCAAGCAGTCCGGGGGCTGGACCCTGAACTGGCAGGGTCAGGGCAACCACAACAGCGATTTTCCCCACGGCCAGTCGATCTTTGACGGGATCGCCAAGGCCGTGCGCGCCGGCGGTGGTCAGGTCGAACTGTCGGCGGACGGCGCCTTCAAGACCAAGCCGGACGTCGCCATAGTCGTCTTCGGCGAGAACCCCTATGCGGAGTTCCAGGGGGATATCCCCACCCTGGAATACCAGCCCGGCGACAAGCGCGACCTGACCCTGCTCAAGCGGTTGAAGGCCGAGGGCGTGCCGGTGGTGTCGGTGTTCCTGTCCGGCCGGCCCCTTTGGACCAATCCGGAAATCAATGCCTCCGACGCCTTCGTGGCGGCCTGGTTGCCGGGAACTGAGGGCGGCGGGGTGGCCGATGTGCTGATTGGCGGAGCGGATGGCCGGGCGCGGCGGGACTTCAAGGGACGGCTGTCCTATTCCTGGCCCAAGCGCGCGGACAGGATCCCCGGCCATCGCGGCGATCCGGGCTATGATCCGCAGTTCGCCTATGGCTATGGGCTGAGCTATGCCGATCCGGCCCCGGTCGCGGCTCTGTCCGAGTATCCCGGCGTGCGGGCCGCCAGCCTCAATCTCGAACGTTACTTTATCGCCGGCCACACCCCCGCGCCCTGGAGCCTGACCCTGTCCGGGGCGGTGAGCGACCGGGCGGTGGACGCCGGGGCGCAGGAGAACGCCCGTCGGGCGCAATGGACGGGCAAGGGCGCGCTGGCCATCACCGGCGCCCCCGCGGACCTGTCCCGCCAGACCACCGGGGACATGGCGGTGATGCTGCGCTACCGGGTGGAGGCCGCGCCGGACGCGCCGGTGAAGCTGTCGGTGGCCTGCGGCGCCCAGTGCGGAGCGGGCGTGGACGTCACACCCCTCCTGGCCGGGGCGTCGGACGGCCAATGGCGGGTCTGGAAGATCAAGTTGTCCTGTTTCCGCACCGCGGGCGCGGACATGAGCCGGATCACCTCGCCGTTCACCCTGTCGACGGAGGGGCGTATGGCGCTGGTGTTCAGTGAGCTGCGACTGGTGGCCAATGAAGGCGACGCCATCTGCCCGGGGCGCTAGACGCCGAGCCTAGACCCGCCTCAGGCCTTGGGCGGGGGCGCCGTGGATTGGCGCATCACCAGATGGAACGGCGGGAACTGATCCGGAGCGGCGTCGGTGTCGCAGTCGGCTGGAACCTGTCCGTTGACCAAGGCACGGGCGGCGGCGCCCGCCATCTCGACCAGGGGTTGGCGCACGGTGCTCAGGGTCGGCCGACTAAAGCGTGAGCCGGTGCTGTCGTCGAAGCCGGCCACGGACAGGTCGGTGGGGATATTCAGGCCCGCTTCGCTGGCGGCCGCCAGGCAACCCAGGGCCATGTCGTCATTGCTGGCGAAGATCGCCGTCGGCCGCTCCCGCAGGCCGATCAGCCTGCGAGCGGCGTCGAAGCCAGACTGAAAGGTGAAATCGCCATCCTGCATCCAGGTGGGCTCGACGGTCAGGCCCTGGTCGGTCATGGCGGTGAGGAAGCCCTCCCGCCGGGCGCGGCTGGCGCCATAGCGGGGTTCGCCGGCGATGAAGGCGATCCGCCGGTGACCCAGATCGATCAACGCCTTGGTCATCCGCGCGGCCGCGCCGCGGTCATCCAGGCGCATGCGCAGGCCGCCGGGCAGGCTGCGTTCCGGCGCCAGGCGGACGAAGGGCGTGCCCGATTTCTTCAGCAGGTCGAGGACGATCTCGTTGTCGGAACTGGGGGGCGTCAGGATCACCCCATCGGGCTTGAGAGCGGCCAGAAGGCTGCTGACCTCCTGCCGCATCCGGGGCGTGTCGTGATCGATCAGCTCCAGAAACAGGTGATAGCCCGCCTCCCGGCAGGGCAGTGTGGCGCCCAGCTGGATACGGGTAAGGTAGTCGGTGCCCCGCTCGCTGCTCCAGTGGTCCAGGGTCAGGGCGGCATCGACAAAGGCGGTCAGCACAAACGATTTTGAGCCGGCCAGGCTGCGGGCCGAAAGGTTGGGGCTGTAGCCCAGGGCCTCGGCGGCGGCGGCGACCTTTTCGCGAGTCGCGGGCCGTACATTGGGCTCGGCGTTCATCACACGGGAGACGGTCTTGATCGACACGCCCGCGTGATTGGCCACATCATAGATGGTCACCGACGCCATGGACTCATCATATCCTGTTTGAGGTTTGACTCGCACGCCCGGGCGCGGTCCACAATCGCCAGCTTGATATCCGCCGCCGTGGCGAACACTTCGCCAAGCGGTCGATTGTTCAACGCACAACCGGGCTTCCTCAATGGCCCAGGCCGAACAAGAACAGACGACCGATCGCGACCGGCGGATCGGGCCGTAAAACGCTCATAGCCGGGGAGGGGATGAGAATGGGGGAGGAACAGGGCGCGCGGGTCGCGCCGGCGGTCAGACCGGCCTTCATCGCGGCCCTGACCCTGGCGCAGATCGGCGCCTTCATCAGTTTCGTGCCCCTGTTGCAGATCCTGCTGCCCCTGAAGGCGGCGGCGATCGATCCCGCGCACAAGGCCGTGTTCCTGGGTCAGATCATGTTCTGGGGGGCTGTGGCCGCGGGCGCCGCAAATCTGATCGCCGGCGCCATAAGTGATCGAACCACGTCCCGCTTGGGCCGACGCCGGCCCTGGCTGTTGGCGGGGGCTGTGGGAACCATGCTGGCCTATCTGCTGATCCATCGGGCCACCGGCCTGTGGATGCTGATGGCTGGGGTGGTGTTCTTCCAGGTGGTGTTCAACTTCCTGTTCGCCGCCCTGCTGGCCCTGGTCGTGGACCGGGTGCCCGAGCGCCAGAGAGGTATCGTGTCCGCCCTGCTGGGGCTTGGCTATCCCCTAGGCAATGTCTGTGGAGCCGCCCTGGTCGGCGGACTGGTGACCGGAGAGGCGCAACGGTTCATGGCCCTGGCCTTCGTGGTGTTGGTCACAGTGGTCCCGTTCGCCCTGGTGCTGAAGGACACGCCGATCACCCCAGCGCAAAGGCCGCAGGGCGGGCTGGCGGTATTTTCGCCACGGTTCTGGATCGACCCACGCAAGAATCCCGACTTCGCTTTCGCCTGGGGCGGGCGGTTCCTGGTCCAGGTGGGGTTCAGCCTGGTGCAGAGCTACATGCTCTACTACCTGCTGGACGTGGTTCACTATCCGAGCCTGTTTCCGGGAGCGCGGGCTGAGCAGGGGCTGGCGATCCTCACAGCTATCGCGGCGGTCTCCAATGTCCTGTTTTCCCTGATCGGCGGGCTGCTGTCGGACCACGTGGGTCGCAGGAAGCCCTTTGTGCTGGTGGGGGCGGCGATCATGGCCACGGCAACGGCCAGCTTCGCCCTGGCGCCCAGCTGGCCGGCGCTGATGATCGCCTATGGCTTTCATGGCCTGGGGGTGGGGCTCTACTACGCGGTGGATATCGCCCTGGTGACCCAGGTGCTGCCGTCGGCCCTGGACGCGGGCAAGGACCTGGGCATCGTTAACCTGTCCAACACCGTGCCGCAGATCATGGCCCCGGTGCTGGCCGTCGGTCTGCTGGGCTATCTGCACGCCGACTTTCGGCTGCTGTTCCTGTTGGCGGCCACGGTCTGCATCATCGGAGCCCTGATGGTGCTGCCCATCCGCGGGGTCCGCTGAGGTTTAGCCGGCTGCTTCTCCCATCAGAGGCGCGGCCTCGGGAACCAACTCGCCCCGGCGGGTGATCAGACCGTAGGCGGCGATCCACAGATAACAGACCACGGGCACCGCGAGGAAGGCGGTCAGACCGAAGGTGTCGGCCACCCGGCCAGAGATCAGGGGCACAACGGCGCCGCCGACGATCGCCAGGCACAGGAGGCCGGAACCCTGGGGCGCGGCGTCGCCCAGATCCTCGATAGCCAGGGTGAAGATGGTCGGGAACATGATCGAATTGAACAGGCCGATGGCCAGCACCGCTGCGGCGGCCACCAAGCCCCCGGACAGGCCGGACACCGTGGCCAGCAGGCCCGCGCCCAGGGCGCAAAGGGCCAGGGCCGAGCCTGGGCGCACCTTGCGCAGGGCGAAGGCGCCGATGAAGCGGCCGACCATGGCCAGTCCCCAATAGATGCTGACCAGGGAGCCGGCGGTCTGCTGCTTGGCCGCCAGCACTGTGCCGGACATCAGGTAGTTGGTCATGAGGCTGCCGATGGACACCTCGGCGCCCACATAGGCGAAGATCGACACCACCCCGAGCATCAGCCGGGAATCGCCGAGCAGACGCCGATAGGAGGTTCCGCCGGTGGAGGTCGAGGGCGGCGAAAGGCGGAAGAACACCGAGCACAGGATCGCCAGCAGCACCAGGGCCACGGCGATGCCCATGAACGGTCCCTGGACCGCATGGGCCTCCTGCTTGCGCAGCACGGCCAGGGTGGCGGCCGAGACGGTGTGTGGGTCGGGCATGGGCCGGCTGTGGGCCAGGATCAGAGCGGAGCCGAACAACGGCCCGATCATGGTGGCCAGGGAGTTGAAGGCCTGGGCCAGGGTCAGGCGGCTGTGGGTGAAGCGCGGATCGCCGATGGCGGTGGTCAGGGGATTGGCGGCGACCTGGACGATGGTCACGCCGCTGGCCATGACGAACACGGCGCCGAGGAACCCGGAATAGAGCCCCGCCGAAGCCGCTGGGGTGAACAGCAGGCATCCCGCCGCGGTGATCGCCAGGCCGACCACCACGCTCTGCAGATAGCCGATCTTGGCCAACAGCCAGGAGGCGGGCAGGGAGACCAGGAAATAGGCCCCGAAGAAGGCGAAGGGAGTCAGCATCACCTCCGTGTAACTCAGGGCGAACATGCCCTTCAGCTTTGGGGTGAGGGTGTCCACCAGGACCGTGCAAAAGCCGAAGGCGAAGAACAACGCCATGGCTAGCGGGATCAGTCGGTTGCTGCGGGGATCGCTGGGCTGGGCGTGCGCCGGGCCATTGGTGGTTTGCATGGATAGTCCTCCCAGACAGTCCGATCCCACGCCTGTGGCGCGTTGTTGTCCACGCTTCAGTGAAAGAGGTTGTTAGCGTTGTCAATATTGGTGATGACAATGCCGTCGGCGACCGCCGAGGGGAGCGCGTCGACGGATCGAAGATGTGGTCGTATGCTCACGCTCCAAGCCCTTGATCGGGAGGGTCGCGGGCAAGCGGAACACCGTGGCGCCGCGGACGATCGCAAACGGCGGAGGCCGCGCCATGACTGCCAACAGTCCCCATCTGATCTATTTCGCCGACCCCATGTGCTCCTGGTGCTGGGGATTTTCGCCGGTTATCGAGGCTGTTCAGGCCATCTTTGGACCAGATCTGCCGATCCGCCTGGTGATGGGCGGCCTGCGGCCGGGAACGGATACGCCCATGACCGAGGCGGCCAAGCGCGATGTGCGCACCCACTGGGAACACGTGCATGAGGCCACAGGCCAGGCCTTTGACTATGGTTTCTTCGATCGGCCGTCGTTCCTCTACGACACCGATCCGGCGGCCCAGGCGGTGGTGCTGATGCGTGAGCGCCAGCCGGATCAGGCGCTGATGTTCCTGGGGCGCATTCAGCGGGCCTTCTATGCGCAAAACCTGGATGTCACGGATTTCGAAGTGCTGGCGGATCTGGCCGCGCAGGCCGGCCTCGACCGCGCGACCGTCCTCGGCGAACTGGGCGGCGAGGCGCTGAAGCAGGCGACATGGAGCGATTACGCGATCTCCCAACGGGCTGGCGTCACCGGCTTTCCCACCCTGATCGCGGGCCCCAACCCCGATGGGACCTACGCCCTGGTCAATCGCGGCTATCGCGCGCCCGACGAGGTTCTGGGCGCGCTTTCAGGTTGGCTGGAACGTCAGGCGGCCTAGCTCGGGTGCTGACTACGCCACTTTGCCGCACCTTCGGTTAGCGATCTTCTCACCACAACCCGGCTCTATCGGTCGCGAGCAAAAGTGAGAAAGGGCTCGCATGACCGCGCCCGAAACAGGCCCCTCGGTTGAGGGGAGCAACGCCGATCCCAACGCGGCGGCCCGGGACTATCTGGCCATGGACTGGAGCAAGGGGCTCACGCCTCCGACGCTGTCCCAGCGGTTGGACGACGCCGCGGCCCTGGTCCACCCCGTGTCTCCGGTGAAGGCCGCGTTGAACGTTGTCGGCGGCCTGATGGCCGCGATGATTCTGCCGCCGATGATCTGCATTCCTTGGGTTCTTGGGGGCGTGCTTCTGGAGACGTGGGGCTGGTTCGCCACCCGGCGGGCGTTCTTGAGGCGACCGGTCGATTGGCGCGGGCGAGCCCTGTTCATCGCCAACTATGTATGGGTGAACCTGTGGTGGCTGGCCCTTGGCGCGCTGTTCTGGAACACCGGAACCCTGCAGGGGCAGGCGTCCGCGATGGTGTTGTTCCTGGCCATTGTCTCCGTGTTCGTCATGTTGTTCCACACCGCGCCCCTGACCTTCCTGATCGCCGGCAGTTTTCCAGCGATCGCGGCTCTGGCGGTGGTGGCGATCAGAGACGAGCACGGCTGGCGGGAGTTCGCGCCGATCTGGATCGCCCTCGGCCTGTCGATGATCTTCAATCTTGGGCGGGCGCTTGAAACCCCTTCGGCTCAGGCGTCGAAGCAGCTTCTGAACGACAGTCTCAATAAATACAGAATCTTAGCCGAGAATGTCACGGATATCATCACCCGCATGGATCTGGATGGGATTCACCAGTACGTCTCGCCGGGTGTGTTCGAGGTTCTGGGCTACAGGCCCGAGGAACTGGTCGGAACCTCCAGGGCGGATCTGCTGCATCCGGATTGCCTGGCCATGGCGGAAGCTGTGATCGATCGGATGCAGACGAATCCCGACTTGCGGGAATCCATCACCCTAAGGGTTCGGCACAAGGACGGTCGCTGGCGGTGGCTGCAGAGCAGCGGCAAGATCGTGTGGGAGAAGGGCGTTCCGGTCGCCCTGATCGATGTCAGCCGGGATGTGACCGACCGTGTGGCCGCTGACGCCGCACTTTTGGAAGCCAAGGCCGAGGCGGAATCCGCCACCCGCGCCAAGGCCGAGTTTCTGGCCAATGTCAGCCACGAGATCCGCACCCCTATGAATGGCATATTGGGGGCGCTGCACCTGCTTGAGCGGGAGCCGATTTCCGCCGATGGCCGGGAGTTGATGCGTCAGGCCAGCGACTGTGGCCGGATGCTGTCCCAATTGCTCAACGATGTGCTGGATTTCTCCAAGATCGAGGCCGGGCAGTTGGATCTGAACCCCGAGCCCGTGGACATCGGCGAGGCCGTGCGTTCCGTTACGGCGCTCCTGGCGGCCCAGGCGCGGGCCAAGGGTGTTGACCTGTCCCTCGATATCGTGGGCGAGCGGTTCTGGATCCAGGCGGATCCGGTTCGCCTGCGCCAAGCCGTATTCAATCTGGTGGGTAACGCCGTCAAATTCACCGCCAAGGGTCACGTGGCGGTCCGACTGACAGTGGAGCCATTGCTGGCCGACCGTGTCCATGTGCGGCTGGAGGTCGAGGATAGTGGGATCGGGATGACGCGGGAGGCTCAATCCCACCTGTTCGAGCGGTTCCGTCAGGCCGAAAGCGACACCTCGCGGCGCTTTGGCGGCACAGGCCTGGGATTGTCTATCACCCAGGCGCTGGCCCGCATGATGGGTGGGGAGATCAGCTTTTCCAGCGTCGAAGGGGAGGGCTCGACCTTTTGGTTGGATTTCGAGGCTCCGGCGGCTGATCCGGTCGCCTCAGTCGTGGTCGAGGATGAGCTTCTGTCCGGCCTCAACGTGCTGCTGGTCGAGGACAATCCGACCAACCGGCTGGTGGCCCGCACCATGCTGGCCCGTCTTGGCGCCAGGATCACCGAGGCCGAGGATGGTCTGGCGGGGGTGGAGGCCGCGCGTTCGGGGCGGTTCGACCTGATTTTGATGGACGTGCAGATGCCGCGCATGGATGGTGTGGAGGCCACCGGCGCGATCCGCGCCCTGCCGGGACCGGCCTCCGCGGCGCCGATCATCGGCCTGACAGCCAACGTCATGGTTCATCAGCAGGCGGTCTATTTCGCGGCGGGCATGAACGCCGTGGTCGCCAAGCCGATCTCGCCCGCGTCTCTTCTTGCGGCCATAGCAACGCTGGTGCGAGGGGAGGGGGAGGCTAGGCCAACCGCTCTGGCGAGTTGAAGCGAACGCGCGACTTCATTCTGTTCATTTGAAGTCCCGTCTTGCCAGCGATCCCGAATATCCCCTATCCCGGGAACGCGCGGATGTGGCGGAACTGGTAGACGCACTGGATTTAGGTTCCAGCGCCGCAAGGCGTGGAGGTTCGAGTCCTCTCATCCGCACCATTGTGAGGTCCTGGCGGCCGCTCCGGGAATGGTTCGCCTTAGGGCTTGGACCGGGCCGAACGCCATGACATAAGGGCGTGTTCGCGCCGCCGCATCTTGCGGCGGCGCCTTTCGTTTTAGCTGAAGGCGAATGAGGCGCGGCTCAGCCGGTCGCCGTTCGGATATAAAGATGTCGATACAGATCGTTGAAAAGTCGGGCGAAGGCCTCAGCCGCGTCTATGGGGTCAAGATCCCGGCCAAGGAGCTTGGGGAAAAGCTCGAAGCGCGGATCACGGAGATCGCGCCGCGGATGTCCCTTAAGGGTTTTCGTCCGGGCAAGGTGCCGGTGGCCCATGTGCGCCGCCTGCACGGCAAGCAGCTGATGGTCGAGGTCATCGAGCAGACCCTGAGCGAAACCAGCCAGAAGGTGCTCGAGGACAATAACCTGCGCGCCGCTTCCCAGCCGGATCTCAAGCCTGAGTCCGACATGGAGAAGGTCATCGCCGGCGAGGCGGACCTGGACTACGAACTGGCCATCGAACTGATGCCGGAATTCGAGCCGGTGGATCCCGCGACCCTGACCCTGGAGCGCCCGGTTTACACTCCGACCGACGAAGAGCTGGAAGAGGCCCTGAACGACCTCGCCAAGCAGAACCGCACCTATGAAAGCCGCAAGGGCAAGACCGCCAAGGCCAAGGACGGCGATCAGCTGGTGATCGACTTCGTCGGCTCCATCGACGGCGAGAAGTTCGATGGCGGCTCGGCCACCGACGCCGAACTGGTGCTGGGCTCCGGCCAGTTCATCCCGGGCTTCGAGGAACAACTCGTGGGCGCCAAGGTCGGCGCCGAGATCACCGTCAATGTGACCTTCCCCGAGAATTACCAAGCCGAGCACCTGAAGGGTAAGGCCGCCGAATTCGCGGTCACCGTCAAGGACGTCAAGGCGCCGGTCGAAGCCCCCGCCGACGACGAATTCGCCAAGCGTCTTGGTCTCGAAAGCCTCGAGGACCTGAAGAGCGCCCTGCGTGGCCAAATCGAAGGCAACTATGCTTCGGCTTCGCGTTTCAAGCTCAAGCGCGCCCTGCTGGACGCCCTGGACAAGGGGCACGACTTCCCGCTGCCGCCGCGCATGGTGGACGCCGAGTTCGACGTGATCTGGCGCCAGGTCCAGGCCGACAAGGCCAATGACGACCTGCCGGCGGACGACAAGGACAAGAGCGAAGACGAACTGCGCGCGGAATACCGCAAGATCGCCGAGCGTCGGGTCCGTCTGGGTCTGGTGCTGGCCGAGATCGGCCGCAAGCATAACGTCACGGTCTCCGACGACGAACTGCTTCAGGCGATGCGCGCCGAGGCCATGCGCTATGGCGCCCAGGCCATGGAGATCTTCAATCTGCTGCGCCAGAATCAGAACGCCCAGGCTCAGCTGCGCGCGCCGCTCTATGAAGACAAGGTCGTCGACCTGCTTTTCGGCCTGGCCGCGGTCACCGACACGCCGGTCTCCAAGGAAGAACTCCTGAAGGACGACGACCTGCCGGAAGGCTACGGCGAAGACTGATCTCACATTCGTTGAGCCGCTCCGCCTTGCAACAGGCGGGGTGGCGCGCGATATCCGAAAGAGAGGCGCCATTGAAGCGCGCCATCCTATCGAGAAGGGCCTTCCATGCGTGATCCGCACTCTACGATGATGAACCTCGTCCCCATGGTGGTGGAGCAATCCAGCCGGGGCGAACGGGCGTTCGACATCTTCTCGCGTCTGCTGCGTGAGCGGATCATCTTCCTCAATGGTCCGATCGACGACGGCGTTTCGGCTCTCGTCTGCGCTCAGCTGCTCTTTCTGGAGTCCGAGAACCCCAAGAAAGAGATCTCCATGTACATCAACTCGCCCGGCGGGATCGTGACCTCGGGCCTGGCGATCTACGACACCATGCAGTACATCAAGAGCCCGGTTTCCACCGTGTGCATGGGCATGGCCGCGTCCATGGGTTCGTTCCTGCTGATGGCCGGCGCCGCCGGCCAGCGGGTCGCCCTGCCGAACGCGCGCATCATGCTGCACCAGCCCTCGGGCGGCTTCAGCGGTCAGGCCTCGGACATTCAACGTCACGCCGAGGATATCTTGAAGACCAAGCGCCGTCTGAACGAGATCTACGCCAAGCACTGCGGACGCACCTATGAAGAGGTCGAGGCGACCCTCGATCGCGACCACTTCATGAATTCCGAAGAGGCCAAGATCTGGGGCATCGTGGACCACGTCTATGAGACCCGCGAAAGCGCCGAAGCCGGCGAGAGCTAGATCAAGCCTGGGTTTTTCGGAGCCTGGATTCCAAAAATCATGCGGAACGGCCTGGCGGATCGCCGGGCCGTTTTCGCGTTTTGCGGCGGTTCACATCAGCGTTCTGCCTGGGTCGAATTGTCGCGCCTTGTCGAAAAATGGCTGGTGTGCTGTTTCAATACGAGTCACGGTGATTTTCAGTCCGCGAGCCAAGGTATTTTATCGAACACCTAGTCAAACGCCGGAGCGAAGGTCCGGCCATCTTCGAAAGCTTCCCTCGGTGATTTGGGCGGACGGCGCGAATGACCCCAAAAATGGGGCGTGACTTAGGGAGTTGGCCAGAGATGGGTGAGCAACTGCATCTTGATCCGCAGCCCCATCTTGGGGCGACAACCGACCTGGGCGCTGTGGCGGGCCGGGCGATTACGGCGGGCATGTCCCGAACCTTCGGCCGGACCAAGCGTCAATCTGTCCTGGTCGTGGAAGACAACGCCCTGTTGGCGGAACTGGCCGATCTGCTGTTACGCGAACTGGGCTACGACGTGATCATCACGCGCGGTCCGCGGGAAGCCCTCGACATGCTGACCAGCGTTAGGTTCGATCTGGTGTTTTCGGACGTGGTCATGCCCGGCGGACTGAGTGGGTTCGAACTGGCTCGCCGTATCCGCGCCCAGCTTCCGATGACGCTGGTGCTTCTGACCACGGGCTATGGTGATGCGGTCGCGGAGATCGAAGCGCACGAATTCCCGGTGCTCTGCAAGCCTTACTCGATGTCTGAGTTGGCGGCGGCCATTAAGGCCCTTGGGATGACCTCGCCGTCTTCGGTCATGCGGTGATGTTTAGGCGGGCGTGTCGCCCCCCTGAGCACGATTAAGCTCGGCGAGGCCGACGCGTCTCCTCACGGAGCCCCGTCGGCGTGGCGTTGAACACCTTGTAGCCGGCCTCGTCGGCGACCGCGAGCATGGCCTTGTCGCCGTCCGTATCCCCATAGGCGGCTTCGAGCCGCATGTCGGGTCCGAAGACCTGCTGCAATCGCCGGACCTTCTCAGGGCCCCGACAATTCTCCCCCACGAAGCGGCCGGTGAAGCGATCCTGGGCGTCGAACTGAAGGCGGGTGCCGATCAGATAGTCCGCGCCGAGCCCCCTGGCGAAAGGCGCGATCGTCTCCTCGGGGGACGCCGTGACGATGACCAGGCGCGCGCCATTGGCGCGCCAGCGCTTCCAGGCGCGAACCGCGTCTGGCCGCAGGAGGGCGCGGGCGTGGACCTCCGCGAACTGGCGGGCGGCCGATTCGATTTCATCCCGGGTGGCGTTCCCCAAGAATCGCTTGGCCGCGGCGGCTTTCAGGCGCCCACGATCATGGGTCATCAGATAGGCCCCAAGCTCCAAGGCCAGGCTGGCAAGCCCTGCGGCATATCGCGCGGGTCCCACCTTCCAACGCAAAAACGCGGTAAAACTGTCACGGACCGTCAAGGTTCCGTCAAAATCGAACGCGACGATCGGGCGATGAAAAGGCGTGGACTCGCCAGGCGGCAAGAGGCTTCCTATGTTTGACGCCCCCGTGGAGGAACCCAGGCCTGAAATTGGACCTTTCACTGAAACTCGTCCCCCGACCTGCTGGAAGCGCTTGTGATCCTTCGGCGGATCGGAGAATGTCAAGGATTAGAAAACCCACGGCGCGTAACCTGCATGGATGGGCAGGGTAACCGGGCCTGAAGGCGGACGATCCCAGCTTAACGCTGAAACCGTCCCAGAGTGAGAGCGATCATGACGAAAGCCGCCAGCGGCGACACCAAGAGCACCCTCTACTGCTCCTTCTGCGGAAAGAGCCAGCACGAGGTGCGCAAGCTCATCGCCGGGCCGACGGTGTTCATCTGTGATGAATGTGTCGAGCTGTGCATGGATATCATCCGCGAGGAGCACAAGATCGCCTTCGTCAAATCGAAGGACGGTGTGCCCACGCCCAAGGAGATTCGCGAAGTCCTCGACGACTACGTGATCGGGCAGGACCATGCCAAAAAGGTCCTCGCGGTCGCGGTGCACAACCACTACAAGCGCCTCAACCACGCTCAGAAGAACAACGACGTCGAGCTGGCCAAGTCCAACATCCTGCTGATCGGCCCCACCGGGACCGGTAAGACCCTGTTGGCCCAGACCCTGGCCCGGATCATCGACGTGCCCTTCACCATGGCCGACGCCACCACCCTGACCGAAGCCGGTTATGTGGGCGAGGACGTCGAGAACATTATCCTCAAGCTGCTCCAGGCCGCCGACTACAACGTCGAGCGGGCTCAGCGCGGCATCGTCTATATCGAC
>JARLIP010000122.1 GCA_031291685.1 Caulobacteraceae bacterium
CCGCGTCGCTTGCGCTTTGCAGGGGAGGAGAAGGTATCCTGCTCCCCTGTTCGAAGAACGGGGGAGCTGTCGGGGCGCAGCCCCGGCTGAGGGGGCGTTCGGACGGCCGGTTCGCCCCCACCGTCACGGGGCTTCGCCCCGCGCCACCCCCGCGTCGCTGCGCCAAGCAGGGGAGGAGAAGGTTCTACTGACCCGCCATCGGGTGATTGAGCACGTTCATCTTCATGCCGCCGGCCATGGTCATGTCGCCGGGTTTCATGTCGGTGGGGCAGGGGCCGGCCCAGGTGGCGGTGACGGTCATCCTGTGCTCGCCGTTCATCTGCTCCATCGGGGCGCCGGTGGTGGTGGTGTCCATGGCGATCTTGTAGCCGGCGTTGAAGTCGCCGGTGACCAGGCCCTTGCTGCTGACGATGTGGCCCTGACCCAGGTCGCAGGAGGAGCTGAAGCTGATCGTGCCGTCGAGATTGCGGGTGAACTGCTGAGACTGGCACTTGCCCTCGGCGGCCTGCTGGCCAAAGGCGGAGAGCTTGGCCTCGGCGGCGGCGTCCAGGCACAGCTCCGTGGCCGGGGGCGAGTGGGCCGCGCCCTCCATCTCGATGGTCTGGCGCCAGAGGCCCGGCTTGCGATGGGGCAGGTTCTCCAGGGCGATAGGACCCCCAGCGGCTGCGGGCGCGGCCGCCGAGGGGGCTGCGGCCGAGGGGGCGCTGGACGGGGCGGGGGATGGCTTGTTGCAGCCGGCGAGACCGGCCAGGGCCAATCCGGCCAGAGCGAGGCCAGCCAGGGCGACGCCGGCTTTAGTGAAGGGGACGCGCATTGAGGCTGTTTCTCCCAGGATGACGACCAAGGCCCCGTGGCGCTAAGGTCAATTTGTCTGCTGACAGGCCATCGCCGAGGCCCGCCCGCGTCAAGTTCAAAGATCAAGCTTCAACGGATAAGGTCCCATGCCTGACGCTTCAGTTCCCGACACCCCGGTTATCGACAACGCCGATCGCCACAGGTTCGAACTGACCGAGCTGGGGGCTGTGGCCTTCGCCGACTACCGGCGCGAGCCCGGCCGCCTGATCATCCCCCATGTGGAGGCGCCCATGGCCCTGCGGGGCGGCGGAACGGCCGGACGCCTGATGGCCGGGGTGGTGGCCCACGCCCGGGCGGAGGGCGCCAAGATCGTGCCCCTGTGCAGCTATGCGGCGGCTTGGCTGAAGCGGCGCCCCGAGCATGAGGATGTGGTGGCGTAGGGGGGACGAGTGATTATTGCTCCCCTGTTCGAAGAACGGGGGAGCTGTCAGGACGCAGTCCTGACTGAGGGGGCGCTCGGACGACCTGGACGCCCCCTCCGACACGGGGCTCCGCCCCGCGCCACCTCCCCCGCATCACGTTGTGATGCATGGGAGGAGAAGCTACCAGGGACGACGTTCGTCGTTCTGGCGCATCCAGTGCAGGCGGCCGTTCAACTCGTCGAGACGACCTTGCAGGCGCTCGCGCTCATAGCCTTCAAGCTGGCCGTCATGGCGATAACGGGCGCGGCGGACCTCGGCGCGGATGCTGTCGAGGGCGCGCTGGGCGCGCATGGCCTCGCGGCGGTCCAGGGAGCCGTCGGCCCGTCCGTGCTCGATGCGGCGTTGCAGCCAGTCGATGCGGCGGTCGATGTCCCAGGCCTGAGGGCCGGGGCCCGGACCGTGGAAACCCGGTCCGCGATTTTCGTGGTAGGGCGGCGGCGGTCCATAGGGTTGCGCGCCGGCCGCGCCGACGACCGCGCTGGTCGCGGCGATGGCGGCGAGCAGAAGCAGGCTGGCTTTCTTCATGGGGTCTCTCCTTGGCGTCTTTGACGTCCCTGGTCTGACTGTCCAACGCGCGGCGCTTCGAAGCGTTGCCGCAGATTGGTCGTTCCCCAAAGGGCTGTATTCGACGTGGAGTGACCTTGATCTGGATCAGATTTCGAACCCGCCTCCGCCCATCGCGGGAAAAGGTCCGAGTCTCAGCCCGCCTCGTCGAGGGTGGAGAGGTTGTAGGGGACGTCCTCGTACATCCGGTAGATCCAGTTGTAGAAGAGCAGGTAGCCCTGGCCGCGCCACGAATTGACGGCGCCCTGGGCGGGGTCGTCGGCGCGGAAATAGTTGCGGGGCAGGGCGGTCATGCCCTTGACGGCGTCGCGGGCGTATTCGTCGCCCAGGGTCTGGGTGTCGTACTCGTAGTGGTCGAGGACGAACAACTCCTTGTCGGCGGACTCGATGATGCTGGCGCCGGTGATCGGGGAGGTGGCCAGGACCTTGAGGCGCTCGTGGCCGGCGACGGCGGCCTCGGGGATCATGGCGTAGCGGGAGACCGGGGCGGCGAAGGTGTCGGGAAAGCCGCGCAGGACGCTGGAGCCCGGGGTCCTGATGGTCTGTTCGAACACCCCGAACAGCTTGTCGTCGAACAGGGTCCGCTCCACCCCGTACCTGTGCCAGAGGGCCGCCTGGGCGCCCCAGCAGATATACATCTGGCGGAAGGACAGGGTCTTGGCCTCGTCCATGATCCCGCGCAACTCGTCCCAGTAGCGCACCTCGGCGAAGGGTACGTGCTCCAGGGGCGCGCCGGTGACGATCAGGCCGTCGAACTTCTCCCGGCGCACCGCCTCGGGGGTCTTGTAGAACTCCCGCAGATAGTCCGGGGAGGTGGACTTGGAGGTGTGGCTGGCGGGGCTGAGCAGGGTCAGCTCCACCTGCAGCGGGGTGCTGCTGAGCAGCCGGGCCAACTGGACCTCGGTATTGATCTTGTTGGGCATCAGGTTGAGCAGGGCGATCCGCAGGGGGCGGATGTCCTGACGCACGGCCACGGCGTGCTCGATGATGTCCACCCCCTCGCCGGCCAGCTGCTGGGCGGCGGGGGAGTTCAGGGCCAGTTTGATAGGCATGGACGGCGGCTAGAGCCCCGCGTCGGCGTGGGGCTTGGCCCCGGCGCCCTCGGTCTTGACCACCGAGGCGGGCTCGGCGGTTCCGGCGCCGTCGCGGCTCGCGGTCTTGATCACCGTCGCCGTGGTGGCCATGGAGGCCGGAGTGGCTGGGCCGGGGCCGGGGCTGGTGACGCTGGCCAGGATGTACTGGCCTGCGGGACGGCCGTCGGCGGTGACGTCGGCGGTGTTGGCGAAGGTCCGCGGCGCGGCGGGGGCCGCGTCGTCCGAATGCTGGGCCTGGCCGCTGAAGCTGCTCGGCGAGCCGGCATAGCCGCCGAAGCGGTAGAAGACGTGCAGGCCGATCTGGGCCACCCGCAGCAGGCGCGGACCCCAGCCCGGATCGATGCCGATCACGTGGAAGTGGGTGGCGTTGCCGATGGAGGGCATGACGAAGCCGGACAGGGCGCGGGCGGCGATCTGTTCGGAGCGCCTCCAGGCCTCGGATTCCCGGGGGCGATGCATGGAGCCGTCGCAGGCGAAGCTGAACTGGCAGCCGTCGCCCTCGGCGACCCGCTGGAACACCACGCCGCAAACCGATTTGGGGAAGGCGGGATGGCGCACGCGATTGAGCACCACCTGGGCCACGGCGGCCTGGCCGGCGGCGGTTTCGCCCCGGGCCTCGTAATAGACCGCGTCGGTGAGGCAATCGAGGTCGCGGGCCGATTGAAGGGCGCCGCCGGACGCGAAATGGAACGGCCGGGCGGCGGGGCCCGTTATGCTGGCGAAGCTGGCCCGCATCAGGGTCGGACGGGGCGCGGCGGCGACGGTCGTGGGGCTGGTCGTGGCGGCGCGGGCCGTGAAGATCGGCGCGGAAACCCGGGTCGTTGCGGCCACGGAGGCGGAGGCCAGGGAATCGTGGCGCTGGGCCAGGGCGACGGCGCCCGGGTCCATGGCCTGGGTCTCGGCGCGCAGGGCGCTCTCGGAAAAGCCCTGGGCCGCGGCCTGGGCCAGGCGCGCGGTATGAGCCGTGTGGGTGTCGGCCACACGCGCCATTCCACCGGCGACATAGGCGCCGCCCAAAGCAATGCCAACCGCGGCGCCCAAGAGGAGGCCGCCGGTCAGCGCGCGCGCACTCGCCCGCGCTTCTGTTTCAAAAGTCAAACCTTACGTGTCCTATTCGGCGAGGGCGGATGCGCCCCCCGACATCGACGCCTCAGGGCGCGAGCAAGCTCGCGGAGACCCCTGAAACGGGAGCTCGGCCGCACACGGAATGGCCGAGGAAACTCTCTTCTAGCGCGGTTTATGGCGCATATATGACCGAGTCGCAACCCCATGCTGCACCGCAATATGGAATGCAAGGCCTTATCCGGCCTGGGGTTGAAAATATTTTCCATGAAATACAGTCGCTTATTGGAAATCCTTGTGGCGGCTTGGTAAGGGATGCGCGGCGCGGTCCTTTGGGGGGAATTCCCGTCAGGGGGGAAGTTGCCCCGGCCTTCCCCCGGACGCGGCGCGCCTCTCCCATCACCGGGCGTGGGGCTGTAGAGTCGCCGCGTGTGTCGGGAGGGCGTCGGGTGCGATCAGGGGCGTGGATGGCGGCGGGGGTCTTGGCCCTGGCCTTCGCGGGGTGCGGCGCGACCCGCGTGGCGGCGGCTCCGGCGCAGGCGTCCGCCTCGGAACCCGCCGCGGCGTCGGCGGATTCGCCGATGCTCAAGGCGCTGAGGGATCAATTGCAGCGGGTCGCCGCCGGTGACAGCGCCGGCGCCCTGGCCACGGTCCAGGGGATGATCGCCGGTCCGGACTTCCCCAAGGCCTCCGCCGCCGACCGTCACGCCGCCTATCAGGTGCTGGGCCAGATCCAGCTGAAGCGGAATGACCCGGCCGCGGCCTTGGCGGCCTTTGACAAGGCCATCGCCGTCACCGGAACCATCGTTGGGGACTGGATGCTGCGCCTGAACGCGGCGGCCCTGATGAAGGACGACGCCGAGGTGATCCGCGGCGTCACCATGATCGCCCGCACGTGGCCGGACAGGTTACTTCCGGTTCTGGGGCTCGACTATGCGAGCAGCCTGTTGCGGCGGACCCGTGGCGTGGCGGCCCTGGCGCCGGCGCGCGCGGACATGCTGGAGGCCATGCTGCACGCCGGCTGGCGCCCGCCGGGGGACCTGAGCCGGTTCTGGTATGACCTGGCCCTGGATGAGGTGGCCCGGGGACGGCTGGACGCGGCGGGGCGGGCGGCGGACGCCCTCCAGGAGCCCCGCTGGCTGATGGCGGTGCGGGCCGACCGGCGGCTGGATCCCCTGACCCGGGCCAATCCCTCGCGCTATGACCCTGTTGAGGCCCAGGACCGCAAGGCGGCCAAGTCGCGGCTGCAGGCCGCGGCCCTGCCGGACCGGCTGGCGCCCATTGTCACCCTGGCCACGGATCTGTTGGAGGCCAACCGCCCGGCGGAGGCGCTGGCGGTGCTGGACGCGGCCCTGGCCAAGGCCCGCCCCGCGGCCCTGTCGGTGAGCGATCCAACCTTGCAATGGCGAAAGCCCGGCCGCGCGGCTCAGGCCATGGCCGCGGTGGACCCGCGCCTGGACTGGGCCAAGCCCCAGGAGGGGCAGTCCCTGGCCTTCCGCGATCAGGATGAACAACTGGCCTACGTCATGGATCGCAGGGCCCGGGCCCTGGCCATGCAGGGGCGTCCCGCCGAGGCCCTGACCCAGTGGATCGACGGCCTGAGCCAGTCGCCCAAGGGGGGCGTGGCGGCGGTCATGCTGCTCAACACCGGGGTGGCCTATGACCGCGCGGCCTTGCCGGACGAGGCCCTGCTGCGCACCAAGATCCTGACGGTCCCGGCGCTGAACGAAGCCGGCGCCGCCCAGCTGCAGGAGGTGCGGGCCTGCGCCTACGCCCAGCAGGGGCAGGCGGTGAGCCTGGCCGGCGCCCTGAACTATCTGCGCGAGCACGTCGCCAGCGCCCGCCCCTTGCTGATCCGCGCCCTGATCTGCGGCCAGGAGATGGGGGAAGCGGCCCAGGTGCTGATCGGCATGCTGCAGGACGAGGACACCCGTCCCGGGGCCCTGGTCCTGATCCAGGGCCTGAGCCCCACCTATGAGGGGTTCGCCTATGACGTGGAGCTGCGCCGCCGCTGGGGCCTGCTATTGGCCCGCCCCGACGTCCTGGCCGCCATCGCCAAGGTGGGCCGCACGGAGCTCTATCCCCTGGCGGACATCTCGCGGTAGCTCAGGCAATTCCGCCCCCGCAGGGGGAGGGGGGCCATGCGCGGCATGGTGGAGGGGGTGTGCCGGAGGGGGCGTTGTGGGGTGGTCCTGACGCTGTGGCGGCGGCTGGCCCCCTCCACCGCTTCGCGGTCCCCCTCCCCCAAGGGGGGAGGAATTTGGGGTGTGCGGGCTGAGATATCGTGGCAGGCTTTGGTCCCATGGAGGCGCCTCGAAGCACCCGGGATCGCGCGCGACGGCTGCGCCGGAGGCTGGACCTGCCCGAGGTGCTGCTGTGGGACGCGCTGCGGGGGCGGCGGCTGGAGGGGCTGCGGTTTCGGCGCCAGCACCCGATCGGACCCTATTGCCTGGACTTCTATTGCGAGGCGGCGCGGCTGGCGGTGGAGGTGGACGGCTACAGCCACGATGTGGGGGATCGGCCGGAGCGGGACCTGCGGCGGGACGCATGGGTGGCCGAACAGGGTGTCCGCACCCTGAGGATCCCAGCCCGCGACGTGCTGGACGACCTGGACACCGTGTTGACCGCTATCCTGGCCTCCGCCCGCGAGCCCTTCTAATTCCGCGCCCGTAGGGGGGAGGGGGACCATGCGCAGCATGGTGGAGGGGGTATGCCGGAGGGGGCGTTGTGGGGTGTGCCTGACGCTGTGGCGGCGGCTGGCCCCCTCCACCACCCTTTGGGCGGTCCCCCTTCCCCAGTGGGGCTAGGCGATTCACACATCTCGAAGCGCCCATCCATGTGCGAGGGATCGGAAGTACTGGAGGCCATGCCGCAAGGTGATGGGGCCTGGGGGTTTGGACTTGGGATAGCCGTCCCAACCACCGAGTTTGGCGATGATCCAGGCGGCCCAGGCGAGTGAGCGTGGGGGGTGGGGGTTCTTTTGCAGGGCGGTCTTTCCCTCCAGGGTGGGGCCTAGCGCCTGAAGGGTTTCGATCTCGGCGGGGGTGAAGGCGATGGCGGCGTCCTGTTCGGAGCGTCCGTCGCGGGCCTGGACGAGTTGCATGATGACGCAGGCGGCCTGGGCGGCGATGGCGGTCAGCTTGAGCAGGCGTTCGGCGGTCTCCACCTGGCTGTCTTCCAGTTGAAGCCCTTGCTGCTTCAGGGTGCGGAAGAACTGCTCGATGATCCAGCGCTGGCGATACCAGCCGACCACCTTCCAGGCCATGGCCGCGTCGTCCACGCAATGGGTGGTGAGCAGCCGCCATAGGATCGGCTCGGCGCCCTCGGGTGGGTCGATCTCGCTCACCACCACCAGGCTCAGGCTCACCGTCTCGGCCAGGCCTTCCTCAATGGTGTTTTTGGGGCGCACGATCTCGACCCGGGAGAAGCCCATCGACAGCCGGGCGGTGCGCGCCGGTCGGCCCGGCCGCGCCCGAAGTTCCACCAGCGCCTCGCCCCCCGCCCGTAGGGGCGCGGTCGATAGCTTGCCCCCGCCGCTGGTCGGCCGGTCGTGCCAGGCGCGGGTCAGGATGTGGAAGCCCGGCCCGGGCGCGCGCGACCATTTGGCGTAGATGTCGCTCTCGCGATCGCTGATCTCGGTCACCACGGCCGCCCCGCCCAGCACCGGCTTGGCCGCCTGGGCCGTGGCCAGCCAACGCTCCGACTCCTTGTCGGTCAGCGGCCGATCGGCATGGGACACCTCCACGCGCCCCGCCCGCGTCCAGATCCGGCCCGCCACCAAGCCCAGAACCGCCCCCGTCTCGGCGTCCACCCCCAGCATCGCGTGCAGCAGCACGCCCCGGCCATTGCCCTTACCGATCTCCCCCAGGCCCCGCCGCCGCGCCGGCGTCGTGGTGAAATTGATCTCGCTGGTGTCCTGAATGGCCAGGACGTGACGCCCCGCGCAGGCCCTGCCGGCCGCCAACCCCCAACCCTCAATCAGATTGTCCACTGTCACCCGGGTATTGGCCAAAAAGCGGGAAAAACCCACAATCCCGCCGCGCTCTCCCCCCGCCAACCGCCGCAGGCACACGCTCTGGCGTGACACCATCCGGTCCAGAAGCTGGACCCCCTTTTTTCCAGCCGCTCGTCACCGAACGACCCCAACAGATACTGTGACGACATCCCGACGCCTCCCAAGGTGCGTCGCACAAGGAATCACAAATCACCCCGCCAACGCCACCCACATAAGGGCCAGCAGCGCAACGAAAAGATCTGTGCATCCCTTAGCCCAATGGGGGAGGAATTAGAATAGTGCCAGCGCCGAACCCATTCCTCCCCCTTTGGGGGAGGGGGACCATGCGAAGCATGGTGGAGGGGGCCAACCGCCGCAACACCGTCAAGCCAGCCGGAAACCTCAGTCCTCGGGCTCGGCCCGGCCATCTTCGATCACCGCGTCCAGGGCGTAGATGGCCTCATTGATCTGGACCAGCCGCTCCATGGCGCGCTGATTGATGCCCTGGGCCAAGGCGTAGGCGGCGCGAACCAGTTGTTCATTGAGCTGATCGCGAACCAACTTCAGGTCCTGTATGGTCTTGCCGGGCACGTCCAAATCCTTTTCTGATGGCGGCCTGCCGGCGCCGAACATCCGGCGCGCGCCACCTGGTGACACAATAACAACTAGGCGGCTCGCACCGCTCGAAAATCGGCACAGCCAAGAGGAATCCCCATGACCACGCCCTTCATACTGCATCATTACGATACTTCACCCTTCTCGGAGAAGGTGCGTATCGCTCTGGGCGTCAAGGGCTTGGCTTGGCGTTCGGTCAATATACCCAACATGATGCCCAAGCCCGACCTAATTCCACTCACCGGAGGTTATCGTCGCACGCCTGTCGCCCAAATCGGCGCCGACATCTTTTGTGACACTCAGGTGATCCTGGCCGAGATCGATCACCTGCAACCCGCGCCTAAACTGGCCAGCGGCCTGGACTGGGCGATCAACTGGTGGGCGGACCGCCTGTTTTTCCAGACCACCGTTCCGATCATCTTCGGCCTGATCGGCGACAGCACACCGCAAGCCTTCCTCAAGGACCGCGAGCAGCTATCGGGCCGGCCCTTCGACATCACGGCCATGCGGGCCGCTTCCGGGCCCTTGCAGGGCCAGTGGCGCGCCCAGGCCGGCTGGATCGAAAGCCAGTTGCGAGGCGCCAGCGGCGCCTGGCTGGGAGGTTACAGTCCCACCCTCGCCGATGCGGCGGCCTATATGAACATCTGGTTCCTGGAGCGCAGCCTGCCGGACCTGGCCCAGACCCTGCTGGAAGGCTTCACCCAGACCCTGGCCTGGAAGGCCCGGGTCAAGGCCCTGGGCCATGGCGTCCCCACGGCGCTGTCCTCCCAAGACGCTCTGGACGTGGCCCGGGACGCGGAGCCGCGGGCGGATGACGTTCATGACGCATCCGATCCCCTGGGCGCGGCGCCTGGGGATGCGGTGTTCGTGATGGCGGACGATTACGGACGCGACCGCGTCGATGGCCGCCTGGTGGCGGCCAACCCACAGCGGGTGGTGATTGAACGCGAAGAGCCGAACCTGGGCAGGCTGCACCTGCACTTCCCACGCGCAGGCTACCTAGTCACCAAGGCGTAGCGTCCGCGCGTACCGTCATGGCCGCGCTCATCGCCCGACCATGAAGCGCGCAACCATAGACTCCACGCCCCAAACAAGCCGAAAAGACCGCCGCAATTATACTGGGCCAACGGCGCTAGTGTTTGACCGCTGGGTTCAGCACCCTCAACCGAAGTTCCCGGCGAATGTCGGGATCCAGATGACAAAGCTCAGGTCTTTCAATGAGAAGAGCCAAAAACGACTGGCCACCGCGTCCTATGATCTGGACCCCGGCCTTCGCCGGGGAGAGCGGATAGGGGTGGATCAAGTTCGACAGCCGTTGGTACTAGACCTAAGCCTAGAGCGCCCGCACCCGTCGCAGGGTTTCGGCGTCTTCCAATTGTGAACGGCGCTCAGCGATCCGGGCATAGACATCCGGTTCCAGCGATTCCAACAGGGACTCGCGCGCCGCTTCCGCTTCGAGCGCGATCGCGGGCGAAACGAGTTCGGGGGTGTATTCAACGTCGATGGGCAAACCCATGGCTCACGGCTCCCCTGGCTGAGACATTAATTGAAAGTTAACACCGTCAACCTCGCTTTTATCCTGGCTTTTGGGAAGTCAAATATTGCGTGAGGCCGCAATTCTCACGCAATCTTGAGCCCAACCCGTCGCTCAAATCGAAAGCGTGGCCGGATCAGGCCGGATCGCCGGCACACCCTTGCCCAAAGCACTGTCGCGCGCCCCGAAATCCGTGCCACGGCGCGATTCCTCAGCTAGGAACGGCACGAGTTTTTGGGGGAAGCGATGAGCGTCTGCGTGCTGGGTTCGATCAATCTGGACATCGTGCTGCGGGTGGCCGAGCCGCCCCGTCCGGGGGAGACCATCTCGGCCCACGGCATGAGCCAGTATCCCGGCGGCAAGGGCGCCAACCAGGCCGTCGCCGCCGCCCGGCTGGGCGCCCCGACCACCCTGATCGGGGCGGTGGGAACCGACGAGGCCGGAACCTGGATGCTGGATCACCTGAAGGAGGCCGGCGTGGACGTAGGCGGCGTGACCCGCCTGGCGGACACCCCCACGGGACAGGCCTATATCTGGGTCTCCGACGCCGGTGAGAACGCCATCGTGGTGGTGGGCGGCGCCAACCAGACCCTGACCGCCGCGGCCGCCGGCGCCACACCCCCGGCCAGGGTCTATATCACCCAGCTTGAAACCCCGGCCGAAGCGATCGCGGCGGTGTTCGCCAGCCCCCAGGCGGCCGAGGCGATCAAGATTCTCAACGCCGCCCCGGCCCTGCCCGCCGGCAAGGCCCTGCTTCCCCTGATGGACATCCTGATCGTCAACCAGACCGAACTGGCCACCTATGCCGGGGCCGGCCCCATCGACGATTGGTCCCAGGCCACCATCGCCGCCGCGCGCGCCCTGATCACCCGCCCGGGCCAATCCGTGGTGGTGACCCTGGGCGCCGAGGGGGTGGGGGTGGTCACGGCTGACGAAGCCTTCGCCGTGGCCGGGCGGCCCATGCCCGTGGTGGACACGACGGGGGCCGGGGACTGCTTCTGCGGGGCCCTGGCCGCGCGGCTCGGCGAAGGCGCGAGCCTGCGGGAGGCTGCGGTGTTCGCCAACGCCGCCGCGGGCCTGTCCGTCGGCCGGGCCGGCGCCGCCACCTCCATGCCCCTCCGCGCCGAGGTTGAGGCGATCCTGGCCGGATAGCCGCCGCGCCAGGACCTGACGAAAGCGGCCACGCGGCCATAGGATGGACCATGGACCCCTTGACCCTGTTCGGCCTGTTCGCCGTCTCCGCCATGCTGCTGACCTACGCTCTTGAGGCGAGATCGAGCTGGTGGACCCTGGCCTTCGCCGGAGCCTGTGTGATGGGCAGCGCCTATGGCTTTCTGCAGGGCGCCTGGCCCTTCGGTCTGGTGGAAGGGGTCTGGTCGCTGGTCGCGGCCAGAAAGTGGTGGAAGCTTCGCACGGCCCGCCGCGCCCCCGGAACCGGCGCCGAAGCGGGCTGAAGGCGGACGCAAATGGGCCACACTGCGACGTTGGCGTTCGTCCGGCCCGACCATCGCCCTTGATCCCGCCCCGCTGCTCGAACAGGCTGCCGCGCTCGAACCTTCCTTTGACGGACGAGTCGCGGTGGCCCCGATGACGCAGATTCAGAAATTTTCCCTGCTTTATGACTCTGACGAGGACCGCCTCGCCTGGGACGCGGAGGACCCGCAGGGCGCCACCACCCGCCTGTGGCTGACCCAGCGCCTGTGCCGGGGCCTGATCAAGGCCCTGGTGCCCATGCTGCAACAGACCGCCCAGCCCGACCTGCCGCCGCAGCACGCCGCCACCGTGCAGTCCTGGGAACAGCAGGCGGCCATGGCCGATTTCGGCCACGTGCCCTCCGTGCAGCCCTCGGCCGAGACCGTCGTGGGCCTGGTCAAGGCCGTGCACATCCAGCCGACCAATGGCGGCATGAACCTGACCTTCGAATTCGGGGCCGAGGAGAGCCGCGCGGTCAGCCTGGCCCATCCGGCGGTGCGCCAGATGCTCACCGTGCTCTACCGGCTCAATGTCGCCGCCGGCTGGGCCCTGGACCTGTGGCCCAGCTGGATCGCCGATCCGATCACCCCGCCCCCCACCGAAACCGTGAACTGAGACCAGCGCCTAAACGGCCTCGCCGCGCTTGCGGTAATCCCTGGGTGAGACGCCGAAGCGGTCGCGAAAGGCGCGGCTGAAATGGGCCGAGCCATTGAATCCCCAGCGAAAACAGATCTGCGAGATCGACAGCTGGGCGCACAGGGGACTGACCAGGTCGCCCCGGCAGCGCTCCAGCCGCCGGGCCAGCAGGTAGCGGCTGAAACTGTCGTCCGCCGAGGCGAACAGCTTTTGCAGATAGCGCGGTGACACCCCGTCCTCCTCGGCGACCTTGGCCAGGGTCAGCTCGGGGTCGGACAACATGGTCTCGATGGTCTGGCAGATCCGGTGCAGATGCGAGGCCCGCGCCCCGGCCGCCCCGCCCAGGCTGATCTGCCCGCCCCCGGCCGCCACCACGGCCACCAGGAACTCGGTCAAGGCGATCTCCACCGGACGCAGCTGATCGGCGGTCAGGTCGTCCAGCACGTCGGCGGTGGCGCGCAGCAGGCCGGAGAAGATGTGGTTCAACCCCTCCGCCGCCGACAGATGACCGATGCGCCGCGGCAGGGGCGCGATCAGCCGGTGGTCCAGGGAGACCCGAGGGGCGGTGATGAACAGGTGCCGCGAGCGGACCTTATAGCGCAGGGTCGCCTCGACCCCGGTCGGTCCATAGACGATATCTCCCGGGGCGATCGGGATCTCGCCGCCATCGGTCTTCAGCACCGCCTCGCCGTCCAGCAGCACCGACAGCCAGATCGCCGCCGGCTGGTCGGTGTTGCGGCCTGAGATCTCCAGCGGGGTGGTGGTGACCAGGGCGAACTCCACCCCCATGGGTGAGACCTGGCAGGTGACCTGGGCGTGGAAATGCTCAGCGTCGGGAATCCGCCCGATCGGCAGGCGCAGCCGGGCCATGGCCTCACGCCAGGCGTCCGGCCGCTCCCGCCGGGGATAGACGTCCGTGGTGAACTGCCAGGGCTTCACGAGGCGCGGGATTCCTATGGATATCCGACCATTGTCACCCTTCCCCCGCGATGGGGAAAGGGCCGGGGTTGGGGGCGGTCGCGCTGGGCGCGCCACAAAACACCTCTCCCAAAGGGAGAGGGAGGGGCCCGCGCCGCAGGTGCGGGAGGGTGAGGGGTTAGGGACGGTTCAGGACAAACCCGAGAGACCTTACCCCCTCATCCTCCCATTTCTGCGAAATGGGCCCCTCCTTCTCCCCATGGGAGAAGGGAAAATGGGCGACCGGCCCAATGCGCTAACGCCCTACCCCCCCTTTTGCGGAAACACGCTGCGGGGGATCTTCACGTGGACGCCCTGACGACCATCCACCACCTGGGTGACGGCGAAGTCGGAGGCCACGCTCATCAGCGAGTAGGCGTCATTGCGCGACAGGCCCACATGGTCCGTCAGCAGCCCCAGCATATCCAGGGAGGCGTCGCGCATGGCCACGTTCAGGTCCTCGTTGAAGCCGTGCACGATCCAGTAGTTGGGGGTCTCCAGCAGGGGGCTGGGCACGGAGAAGTCCTTGCGCAGCACGATCTGGAACAGCACGTTCAGCGAGGCCTCGATGGCGGTGCCGGACAGCTCCCCGTCCCCTTGGCTGACATGGGGATCGCCGATGGAGAATAGGCCCCCGTCCACCTGCACCGGATAGTACATGGTCGAGCCCGCGCCGATGCGCCAGTTGTCGATATTGCCCCCGTGCAGGCCCGGCGGAATGGTGCTGACCCTGCCGTGGACGTCCGGCGCGACCCCGGCGGTGCCAAGGTGGGGACGGGCCTGCACCCGCACGCCCTTCAGGGCCGGCTGGCGGTCGCACACCGGGCAATGGGTGATGGTTCCGGGGACCAGGTACTTGCCCGGAAAGTCATAGGCGTAGAGGGCCTGGGCCTGGTTGGCGTTGGCGTTCAGCTCATAGATGGTGACCCGCTCCTTCTCGCCGAACTCCTTGTAGAGATAGCCCCAGTTGGCCGCGAGGTTGGAGCCGTAGTTGCAGCGCGGAACCATGCGCAGATAGCGCACCTCCAGAATGTCGCCGGGCTTGGCGTCCTCCACATAGATCGGGCCGGTCATGATGTGGACGCCGGGATTGCGGTCCGACTCCGGGATTTCCTTGAACAGGCGGGTGACCGCCTCGTCCATCATCAGGTCCGGGGCGTCGCCCGCATGGTGGGTGATGGCCTCGGCCTGGATCAGGTCGCCGCTCTTGACCCGCAGGGACGGCGCCCGGGCCGGGTCGAAATAGCCCCAGTGGACCGTCTCCGGCGTGGCGTTCAGCCGGTGCAGTGCGCCGGGAAGGGTGTCGGCCCGGGTTTCGCCGTCGTCGCAGATGAAAGCCATGGAAATCCTCCGTCGCGGAAATTGAAAGCCTCTCCCCCTCGATGGGGGAGAGGTTGGAGTGGGGGTGTTCGCAAGAAAGGGCTCAAGCGGCCCGGGCCACGGGCGGGTCGGCGCCGATGACCACGCTGGTCATGCTCAGGGAGCCGTATTCGATGTGATCCACCGGGAAGCTGGCCGCCTCGCCGGGCGCGCGGGCGCCCAGGATATAGAGCAGCGGCCAGAAGTGGTCCGGGCTGGGCACGGACAGGCTGGCGTCGCGGCCGAGACTGGCGAACTCGACCACCGCATCGGGCCGATCCTCGGCGATGGCCGTGCGCATGGCGTCGTTGAAACGGGCCGCCCAGTCGAAAGCGGGACCGTTCTGGGCGCTCCAGTCCATCTTCGGCAGATTGTGCACGATATTGCCCGAGGCGATGATCAGCACGCCTTCGTCCCGTAAGGGCGCGAGCCGCCGCCCCAGGTCGAAGTGACCCTGGGGACTGAGATCCACGTCCATGCTCAGCTGAACCACCGGCACGTCGGCCTTGGGATAGGCCTTGACCAGCACCGACCAGGTTCCGTGATCCAGGCCCCAGGCCTGCTGATCCAGGATCACCCGGGTGGGCGCCAGGATCTGACGCACCCGCTCGGCCAGGTCCGGCGCCCCGGGGGCTGGGTACTGCACGTCGAACAGGGCCTGGGGGAAGGCGCCGAAGTCGTGGATCGTGCGGGGTTTGTCCATGGCCGTGACCCCCACGCCCTTGGTCAGCCAGTGCGCGGAAACGCACAGGATCGCCTTGGGCCTGGGGATCGCCTCGGCGATGGCCGCCCAGGCGCGGGTGGTGTCGTTGGTCTCCAGGGCGATCATCGGACTGCCGTGACCGAAGAACACCACCGGCATGCGTTGGGAGGCGCTCATCGCGGCCTATTCCGCGGCGACCGCTTGAGGGGCGGCCCGGCGCTCGGCCCAGGTGTCCAGATAGCGCGACACCAGCCAGCCGTTGAACGCGCCCTGGGCGCCCTCCTGCCAGGAATAACGTCCCCGCACGGCGTAGCGCGAGCGCAGGCCCACCTGAACCAGCTCGTCCACGTGCTGGTCCTGGCCCATGATTTCGATGGCGGCGGCCATGATCATGGCCACCTTGTGCTCGAAGCCCTCGGTCTCCATGGCGCCGGGGGCGAACAACAGGCCGGTGTCCATCTCGTGGGTCTCCGGCCCGGTGGCGCGGACGATCAGATAGATGACCATGTCGCTGGTCAGGACCAGGGACAGGGTGGGCGGCACATTGGCGAACACCATCCGGTTGCGCTCGACCTCGCCCAGACCTGGAAAGATCGGCAGCAAGGCCTTTTGGGTGGCGTTGAAGCTGGCGTCGGGGTGGGTGGTGCCGTTCAGGCGCAGATAGCCGGCGGTGTCGGCGGGCATTTCCGGGAACGAGCATAGGGCGCTGGGTACGAAGTCGTGCAGGGGGCCGTGGTGCAGACGGTTGGCGTGGTAGCCGTCATTGTTGTTCTCGAACATCACCTTCCAGTTCCAGTCGAACTTGGCCGGCGCGTCGGGGCGGGGCCCCTCGGCCTTGGCCAGGTCGAAGGGCGCCAGGGTTTCGGTGAGGGCGGTCAGGCGCGGGGCCAGCGGAGCGGCCTCCGCGTCGAAATTGATGAAGACGAAGCCAAGCCAGACCTCGACCTTGAAGGTCGGCAGGGCGAACTGCGCCTTATCGAACCCGCAGGCCCGCTCCATGGCCGGGGCGTTGATCAGGCTGCCGTCCAGGCCATAGGTCCAGTGGTGATAGGGGCAGACGAAGCCGCGGGTGTTGCCGTGACCCTCGGCCACCAGCATGGCCCGGTGCTGACACACCGAGGACATGGCCTTCAACTCGCCCTTGCGGGTGCGGGCCACGATGATCGGCTCGTCGGCGATGCTGGTGGTGAAATAGTCCCCCGGCTCGGCCACCCAGGACTCGCGCCCCACGCACAGCCATTCCTTGAGGAACAAGGCGTCCTTTTCGAAGGCGTAGAAATCCCGGTCCACATAGCAGGCGGGCGGAAGGGTTTCGGCCTCGTCCAGATTGCGCACGGAGCTTTGGAGGCTGTCGAAGAAGGCGTCTGTCAAAAGCTGAGTGGTCATGGCCCTGGTCCGCTGTTTTCGAGCCTTACGCTATCCCCGCCCCGACCGGCCGGTCTTGCTTGTGCGCGCACGATGACTTGGGAGGCTGCGGATAAGACGCATTCCCCGCCGCCAAAACAGGCGCCCTTGATCGAAGCTTGCGCAAATCGGCCCTGACGGTCGGTTTCGCGCCTCGCGCGGGAAAGGGATCATGCGCGCTGGTGCAAGACCGTCCCGCTGCGGCGTCCCTAGATTGTCGCCATCGGATTGAGAGCGCGCACCAATCGCATTCGCAGACCGATTGCGCCGGCCGCACCGCTCCGCATTTTTGATGTAGAGCCTTTCTCCCGCATCGTTCGTTTATCTGAGGATCCCATGACCCATTGGTTCATCACCGGCGTCAGCGCCGGTTTGGGCGCGGCCCTGGCCCGGGCGGCCCTGGATCGCGGCGACAAGGTCGCCGGCGCCGTGCGCAAGGCCGCCGATCTGGCGGCCTTCGAGGCCCTGGCGCCCGGCCGGGCCCTGGGCTTTCAGCTGGACATCACCGACGAGGCGGCGGTGCATGACGCCGTGGCCAAGGCCGAGGCGGCCATGGGCGGCGGGATCGATATCCTGGTCAACAACGCCGGCTACGGGATCGTGGGAGCGGTGGAGGAGACCAGCCTGGCCGAGACCCGGGCCCAGTTCGAGGTCAATGTCTTCGGCGCCCTGGCGGCCATGCAGGCGGTCCTGCCCTTCATGCGCGCCCGGCGGGCGGGCCACATCATCAATGTCACCTCGGTCAGCGGCCTGGCCAGCTGGGCCGGGACCGGGGTCTATTGCGCCAGCAAATTCGCCCTGGAGGGCCTGAGCGAGACCCTGGCCCAGGAAGTCGCCGAACTGGGGATCAAGGTCACCAATGTCGAGCCCGGCGGCATGCGCACCGACTATGCCGGCCGCTCCCTGGTCCTGGCCGACAAGCTGATCCCCGACTATGACGGCCTGGCCCGTCAGGCCAAGATCATCCTCGGCGACCATGCCGGCCACGAACCTGGCGATCCCGCCAAGGTCGCCGCCGCGATCCTCAAGATCGCCGCCCTCGACGCCCCGCCCCTGCACCTGCTCCTGGGCGCCGACGCCATGTTCTACGCCACCCGCAAGCTCGGCCAGCTCCAGGCCGAGATCGGCCAATGGGCGCCCCTGACTCTATCGACGGCCTTCGACGAGGTTTAGATCGGGTAATCTCTTTTGACCTTCTCCCATGGGGAGAAGGAGGGGCCCATTTCGCAGAAATGGGAGGATGAGGGGGTAAGGTCTCTCAGATCAATTCTGAACCGTCCCTAACCCCTCACCTTCCCACGCCTGCGGCGCGGGCCCCTTCCTCTCCCTGTGGGAGAGGCGCGTAACTCCTCTAAGCCGGCATCGCCCGCGCGGATTCAAACGCCGCCGCCGTGCGGATCAGGGTGTCGGCGTCGGAGCGGGTCGGGGTCCAGCCGAAGGCGGTCTGGGCGGCGGTGGGATCGGCCACCAGTCGGGGCGGATCCCCCGCCCGGCGCCCGGCGATCTCATGCGGCGGGGTCTTGCCCAGCACCCGCTCGGCGGCGGCCACCATCTCCAGCACCGAAAGGCCCTTGCCCGTGCCCAGGTTGAAGGGCCGTCCCTCGCCGCCCGCCTTAAGCCAGCGCAGGGCCGCGATGTGGGCCTCGGCCAGGTCGGTGACATGGATATAGTCGCGCACGGCCGATCCGTCCGGGGTCGGATAGTCGTTGCCGAACACCTTCAGCCCGGGGCCCGTGCCCAGGGTCGCGCGGACCATGTTGGGGATCAGGTGGGTTTCCGGATCGTGGCGCTCGCCGATCTCACCATCCTCGTCGGCGCCGGCGGCGTTGAAATAGCGCAGGGCCGCCCAGGAAAATCCGTGCACGGGCGCCAGCCACTTCAGGGCGCCCTCGATGACCCGCTTGGTCTCGCCATAGGGGTTGGTGGGGATGAGCGGCGCGTCCTCGGGGATCGGGTCCATCTCGGCCACGCCATAGACGGCGGCGGTGGACGAGAACACGATCTGCTTGAGGCCCTCGGCGGTCAGGGCCTCGAGGAAGCGTAGGGTGGCGATGACATTGTTCTCATAATAGAGGGCCGGCTTGACCACCGACTCGCCCACCAGACTGGAGGCGGCGAAGTGCATCACCGCGGTGATCTGATGATCGCGCAGGGTCTGACGCACCACATCGGCATCGCGGATATCCGCGCGGATCAGGGGCCCCCACTTGACCGCGTCGGCATGGCCGGTGGCCAGGTTGTCGAGGGTGACAGGACGATAGCCCGCCCTGGCCAGGGCCTTGCAAGCATGGGAGCCAACAAAGCCGGCGCCGCCGGCGACCAGAATAGATTCCACGCTCTGCTCCTGAAAGTCGTGTGCCCGGAACGCCGCGCCCCCACGGTCGCGGCGGAAATGACGGCGCTACTCTAAGAGCCGATCCAGGGACGCCTATGGTGTCCCCTTTCGATCCGCTCCCCCGCCCCCCGCGCCTGGAGATGCAAACCAGACGCCAACGCATAACGTGGATGCGGGTTCCCCCGCGCCTTGCGGCCCTGGGCCTAAAGCAGGGCCAGGATCGCTTCGCGGGCGGCGGCGCCCAGGTCAGGGCGTTTCAGGGCCAGGGCGACATTGGCCCGCAACAGGCCGATCTTGTCGCCGCAGTCATAGGTGGTCCCCTCATATTCCAGGGCGTGGAAGTCCTGGCGGGCCATCAGCTTGACCATGCTGTCCGTCAGCTGGATCTCGCCGCCGGCGCCGGTTTCCTGCGAGGCCAGGAGGTCGAAGATCTCCGGTTGCAGGATATAGCGTCCACTGACGATCAGGTTGGACGGGGCGGTTCCCTTGGCCGGCTTTTCGACCATGCCGGTCATGGGGCGCAGGCGTCCGCTCTCGCCGCCCAGGGCGACGATGCCGTACTTATGGGTTTCGCTTTCCGGAACCGGCTCGACCACGATCACGTTGCCGCCGACCTGGTCATAGGCCTCCACCGCCTGGGCCAGGGCGGGGACGGAGGCGTCCATCACCATGTCCGGCAGGATCACGGCGAAGGGCTCGTCGCCGATCACGTCCCGGGCGCACCAGACCGCGTGGCCAAGGCCCAGGGGCTGCATCTGGCGAATGAAGCTCATCTCGCCGGGACGCGGCAGTTCGCCCAGCAATTCCTCAAGAAGCTCGGTCTTGCCCTTAGCCTTGAGCTGGGCCTCCATCTCGACATGGTGGTCGAAATAGTCCTCCAGGGCCTGCTTGCCCCGGCCGGTGACGAACACGAAATGCTCGATCCCCGCCGCCCGGGCCTCGGCCACGGCGTAGGAGATGATCGGCCGGTCGACGACGTTCAGAAGTTCCTTGGCCACGGTCTTGGCGCCCGGCAGCACGCGGGTGCCAAGGCCGGCCACGGGCAGGACGGCCTTACGGATGGTCTTGCTCATACGGGCTCAAATCTCCTGATTATAGGCGCCCACCTCGGGGTGGCGGGCGAGGCGCGGCTTGACCTCTTGGTGGAACAGGGCGCGCATGTCGTCCTCGGACCGGGTGCTTTCCACCACGACCACGATCTCGGGCTTGTTGGAGGAGGCGCGCACCAGCACCCAGGAGCCGTCCTCCAGGGCCACCCGCACGCCATTGACCGTGATCACCTCGAGGATCTTGCGGCCGAGGATCTCTCCGCCCCTGGCGGCAAGCTCCTGGTATTCCTTCACCACCGCATCGACGACGCCGTACTTGGTCTCGTCGGCGCAGTGGGGGGACATGGTCAGGGATGTCCAGGCCACCGGCAGGGCCTTCTTCAGATCACTGAGCTTCTTGCCCGGGTTGCGGTCCATCATGGCCAGGATCGCCGCCGCCGCCGTCAGG